>NZ_JBLKDI010000007.1:0-201382 GCF_047530715.1 Enterobacter sp. 04-C-12-SI-ECC | reverse complement strand
CGAACGATTGGAGTGTCGTCGCCCGGGAAATCGTACTGAGACAGCAGTTCACGAACTTCCATCTCTACCAGTTCCAGCAGCTCTTCGTCATCAACCATGTCGCATTTGTTCAGGAACACGATGATGAAAGGAACGCCTACCTGACGACCCAGCAGGATGTGCTCACGAGTCTGAGGCATTGGGCCGTCAGTCGCAGCAACAACCAGGATCGCGCCGTCCATCTGCGCAGCACCGGTGATCATGTTTTTAACATAGTCGGCGTGGCCTGGGCAGTCTACGTGTGCGTAGTGGCGAGTCGGGGTGTCGTACTCAACGTGAGAGGTGTTGATGGTGATACCACGAGCTTTTTCTTCTGGTGCGTTATCGATCTGGTCGAATGCACGAGCAGAACCACCGTAGGTTTTAGCCAGAACGGTAGTGATTGCAGCGGTCAGGGTAGTTTTACCATGGTCAACGTGGCCGATAGTACCAACGTTGACGTGCGGTTTTGTACGTTCAAATTTTTCTTTAGACACGGCTATATTCCTTACTATAGTGCTCTCCCCTCTGGAGAGAGCACGGGACTTAGGTTTTAATCCTGTGGATTACTTACCACGGGCTTCAATAACGGCCTGAGCAACGTTGTTAGGCGCATCATCATACTTCAGGAATTCCATGGTGTATGATGCACGACCTTTGGTCAGAGAACGCAGCTGAGTTGCATATCCGAACATTTCAGACAGCGGAACTTCAGCGTGGATCTTAACGCCAGTTACTTCGGATTCCTGACCACGCAGCATACCGCGACGACGGCTCAAGTCACCGATAACGTCACCGGTGTTCTCTTCAGGAGTTTCTACTTCAACCTTCATGATTGGCTCAAGCAGAACTGGTTTTGCTTTCTTAAAGCCTTCTTTAAAGGCAATAGACGCAGCCAGTTTAAACGCCAGTTCAGAGGAGTCAACGTCGTGGTAAGAACCGAAGTGCAGACGGATACCCATGTCAACAACCGGATAGCCAGCCAGAGGGCCCGCTTTCAGCTGTTCCTGGATGCCTTTATCAACGGCTGGGATGTATTCGCCAGGAATTACACCACCTTTGATGTCGTTGATGAACTCGTAACCTTTCGGGTTAGAGCCCGGCTCCAGTGGGTACATGTCGATCACAACGTGACCGTACTGACCGCGACCACCAGACTGCTTAGCGTGTTTACCTTCAACATCGGTAACTTTCGCGCGAATCGCTTCGCGGTAAGCAACCTGAGGTTTACCCACGTTCGCTTCAACGTTGAATTCACGCTTCATACGGTCAACGATGATGTCCAGGTGCAGTTCACCCATACCAGCGATGATGGTCTGGTTAGATTCTTCATCAGTCCATACGCGGAATGATGGGTCTTCTTTCGCCAGACGGCCCAGAGCCAGACCCATTTTTTCCTGGTCAGCTTTGGTTTTTGGTTCAACCGCGATGGAGATTACCGGCTCAGGGAATTCCATACGCTCCAGAATGATCGGGTGATCCGGGTCACACAGGGTGTCACCAGTGGTCACGTCTTTCAGACCGATAGCTGCAGCGATGTCGCCCGCACGAACTTCTTTGATCTCTTCACGTTTGTTAGCGTGCATCTGTACGATACGGCCAAAACGTTCACGCGCCGCTTTCACGGAGTTCAGGATGGTGTCACCAGAGTTAACCACACCAGAGTAAACGCGGAAGAAGGTCAGGTTACCCACGAATGGGTCGGTAGCAATTTTGAACGCCAGTGCAGAGAACGGCTCGTCATCACTTGCGTGACGCTCAGCCGGAGTATCTTTACCGTCGTCCAGGATGCCGTTGATCGCAGGAACGTCAACCGGGGATGGCAGGTAGTCAACTACCGCATCCAGCATCGCCTGAACACCTTTGTTCTTGAACGCAGAACCACAGGTTACCAGGATGATTTCGTTGTTCAGAACGCGCTGACGCAGAGCTTTTTTGATCTCTTCTTCAGACAGTTCTTCACCACCCAGGTATTTCTCCATCAGCTCTTCAGAAGCTTCAGCAGCGGATTCGATCAGGTTCTGGTGCCATTCGTCAGCCAGGTCCTGCATCTCAGCCGGGATATCTTCGTATTCGAAGGTAACGCCCTGGTCTGCATCGTTCCAGTTGATGGCTTTCATTTTCACCAGGTCGATAACGCCGGTGAAGCCTTCTTCAGCACCAATTGCCAGCTGCAGCGGAACAGGGTTCGCGCCCAGACGGGTTTTGATCTGGCCAACAACTTTCAGGAAGTTAGCACCCATACGGTCCATTTTGTTAACGAACGCGATGCGTGGAACTTTATATTTGTTCGCCTGACGCCATACGGTTTCAGACTGTGGCTGAACACCACCAACTGCGCAATAAACCATTACCGCGCCGTCAAGAACACGCATGGAACGTTCTACTTCGATGGTGAAGTCAACGTGGCCCGGGGTGTCGATGATGTTTACGCGATGCGGTTCGTACTGCTTAGCCATACCTGACCAGAATGCAGTAGTCGCTGCGGAGGTGATGGTAATACCACGCTCCTGCTCCTGTTCCATCCAGTCCATGGTGGCTGCGCCGTCATGAACTTCACCGATTTTATGGTTTACACCGGTGTAGAACAGAATACGTTCGGTAGTAGTGGTCTTACCGGCGTCGATGTGCGCACTGATACCGATGTTACGGTAGCGTGCGATGGGTGTTGTACGAGCCATTTGATTCCTCGTTTGTTTCTTTAGGCGTTCAGTTAAGTTACCCAGAGCGGGCAGCTTCTCTGAAGCGCCCGCCTGGTGACTAATACTCCGAAGGGATTACCAACGGTAGTGTGCGAACGCCTTGTTGGCTTCTGCCATACGGTGAACGTCTTCACGTTTCTTAACTGCAGTACCTTTGTTTTCTGCAGCATCAGAAAGTTCGTTCGCCAGACGCAGAGCCATGGATTTATCACCGCGTTTACGAGCAGCTTCAACGATCCAACGCATTGCCAGGGCATTACGACGAACCGGACGAACTTCAACTGGAACCTGATAAGTAGAACCACCAACGCGGCGGGACTTAACTTCTACAGTTGGGCGAACGTTGTCGAGAGCGACTTCGAAAGCTTCCAGTTCATTTTTACCAGAACGCTGAGCCAGGGTCTCCAGCGCGCTGTATACGATTGCTTCTGCAGTAGATTTTTTACCATCTACCATCAGGATATTTACAAATTTTGCCAGCAGTTCTGATCCGAACTTCGGATCTGGAAGAATTTTACGCTGACCAATGACGCGACGACGTGGCATGGGAATACTCCGTTGTTAATTCAGGATTGTCCAAAACTCTACGAGTTTAGTTTGACATTAAGATAAATCAGTTTGGCCTTACTTAACGGAGAACCATTAAGCCTTAGGACGCTTCACGCCGTACTTGGAGCGAGCCTGCTTACGGTCTTTAACACCTGAGCAGTCCAGCGCACCACGAACGGTGTGGTAACGAACACCCGGAAGGTCTTTAACACGACCGCCACGGATCAGGATCACGGAGTGCTCCTGCAGGTTGTGACCTTCACCACCGATGTAGGAAGTCACTTCGAAACCGTTAGTCAAACGCACACGGCATACTTTACGCAGTGCGGAGTTTGGTTTTTTAGGAGTGGTGGTATATACACGAGTACATACGCCACGTTTCTGCGGGCAGGCTTCCAGCGCAGGCACGTTGCTTTTTGCAACTTTGCGTGCACGTGGTTTGCGTACCAGCTGGTTAACTGTTGCCATTAAATAGCTCCTGGTTTTAGCTTTTGCTTCGTAAACACGTAATAAAACGACCTCATACAATATGAGGACGCGAAATTTTAGGGCTACGTCGAAAAGGTGTCAAGAAATATACAGCGATCTCAAATCACCAGTTCATTTGACTGGCGTGCGTCACAGTAAGATTGACGAAATCAGTATAGCCAACCACGTCAATTTTGGCTGAAATTTGACCAGAAAGACCCCGCGCATCCAGATCGTCCTTCAGCGCAGAGACCGTTATGGGGGCATTCGTGAGAATTTCAACGAAACGTCCACCTTCAAGTGCAGCGAGTACGCCATCCTGAATCAGCAGCAGATCGTCACCTTCGCGCAGCATGCTCAACAGCGTGTCGATATCACATTGCCATGGTGAATGGCTGAGAATATGGAGCATGGAAGCCTCAGAAAGTCAGAATGGTGTCGTAGTGGGATAGTTGTTCACGCAGTGCTGCGGCAGGTAAGGTCGTCACATCCAGCACAAAAGGCGTCTTATCGCTTAAACCGCGCGCCGTTAAAGAGTCGGCACAGACATAGCAGGTTTCGATATCGTAAAGCGGCAGCACTTTGAAGGTGGCGATGTAGTCGCGCGCCAGAATGGCCTGCGGCTGTTGGCCGGCCAGAAGCTGAAGCACGCCGTCCCCCAGAAAGAAGACACCGATATCTTCTGTTAACGCCGATGTTGCAAGCAGCGCATCCAGGCCTTCGCGGCCAGAGGTGCTGCCGTGCGGCGCAGAAGTAAAAACAAATGCCACACGCTTCATCAGAATTGCACCACTCTGTCGCAGGTTAACGCCGCCTGAGCCAATGCGCCCAGACCACTCAACGAAAAACCAGGCTGCAGGTTAGCGCCTGATAATCCCAGGCGCTCGGCTTCGGCTGCATCCGTCACGCCGCGACGCAGCGCCGCCGCCACGCAGATATGCAGCTCAACGCCCTGCTTTTCATTTAACGCCTGCCAGGCGCGGACCAGATCAAACTCGTCGCTCGCCGGCGACGTAAACTGGTTCGCGTTATACACCCCTTCCCGATAGAAGAAGACGCTCGCCAGTTCGTGTCCGGCCGCCAGCAGCGCATGCGCAAACTGCAGCGCGCTGCTGGCCTGTTGAGTCCCATACGCCGGGCCCGTCACCATTAATGCAAAACGCATTACTTATCTTGCCCCACGAAATCGCCGCTTTTGAACTGACGGATGTAGAGGTAAACCGTATGCTTGGAGATGTTCAGACGATCGGCCACCTGGTTGATGGCATCTTTAATGTCGAAAATCCCTTTCTCGTAGAGATTGAGTACGATCTGGCGATTCTTGGCGTTGTTCGATACGTTGCGGTCAGCATTGACCTCTTCAATGGTGAACTCAAGCGTCTGCGTGACGAGATCTTCAACGGAGGAGGCAAAGTTAACAGAAGAGCCAACGTCTGGCGTTTCTGGCGGAATAAAGGTGCTCATGATCTGCGAGAATGGCACATCAAGGTTCATGTTGATGCACAGCAGCCCAATCACACGATGCTCGCGATTTCGAATCGCGATGGTTTCTGATTTCATCAGCACGCCGCTTTTGGCGCGGGTGAAATAACATTTTGAGACGCTGCTGTCCGCGCCGGTCATGTCATGCAACATACGCAATGCAAGGTCGGTAATTGGCGAACCAATTTTACGGCCGGTATGCTCACCATTAGCAATGCGGATGGCGGAACACTTCAGATCTTGCAGGGAGTGCAATACGATTTCGCAGTGGGAACCAATGAGCATCGCTAACCCGTCCACTACCGCTTCATAGGATTTCAGAATATCGAAGTCGGTCTGGTCAAAAGGACGTTGATCCAGTAAATCAAGTTCACTGGTTTCGTTGGTTAAAAGCGACCTGGACATGAAAAAAACACTCCTTTTCAGGAGCCTGTCGTTAGGTTTTCAGGGCAGGCTCATTATCTACACGGACAACTAAATTAATACAGCGTGCCTAACGCTTTCCAGTGTTAATTATATCTGCCCCACAATAAAAAACCGCCGCCTTAAAAGGCGGCGGTTTGCATCACATTACTTCTTAGAGTCTGTCGCAGCTTTCTGATCTGCCTGCGCTTCCGGTTTCGCATCCGCTTTCGGCGCTGGTTTGATGTCCAGCAGCTCTACGTCGAAGACCAGCGTGGAGTTAGCCGGGATACCCGGAACGCCAGTTTTGCCATAGGCCAGATCCGGTGGGATAACCAGCTTGATTTTGCCGCCTTTTTTGATGTTTTTCAGGCCTTCAGTCCAGCCTGGGATCACACCGTCAAGACGGAAGGAAAGAGGTTCACCACGGGTGTAAGAGTTGTCGAACTCTTTACCGTCGATCAGCGTACCTTTGTAGTTCACCACAACGGTGTCGCTGTCTTTAGGCGCATCACCGGTACCTTCTTTCTCAACTTTGTACACCAGACCAGTAGAAGAGGTTTTCACACCCTTCTCTTTAGCAAAGGTGTCGCGGTAGGCTTTGCCTTTCGCTTCGTTGTCTTTAGCGTCCGCTTCCATCTTGGTCTGAGCGGCACCCTTCACGCGCGCTTCGAACGCCTGCAGAGTCTGTTCGATTTCCTGGTCAGACAGTTTGCTCTTATCAGCAAAGGCGTCCTGAACACCCGCGATCAGCTGGGCTTTGTCCAGTTTGATGCCCAGTTTCTCTTGTTCTTTCAGAGAGTTTTCCATGTAGCGGCCCAGAGATGCGCCCAGTGCGTAGGCGGATTTCTGGTCGTCATTTTTGAACGCCGCTTTGCTGTCTGCAGTGGCAGCAGGCTTCGCAGCAGTATCAGCAGCGAATGACAGCGGCGCGTTCAGTGCAACAGCCATCGTCGTCGCCAGCAGCGTTACTTTAAACAGTGATTTCATCCATATCTCCAGGGCCTGGGGACTCTCACCCCAGCGTTAAACGTAAATGAGTGACGTACTATAAAACGTTGCGGAAGAAATCTACAGACAGACACTTCCAATTCTCGCCACTTTTCAGACTATTTTTGTTTAAATAAGTTTCTTGCCAACGGGATAGAGACTGCACTTAAGGATAAACTCAGTTAAACTGCGCCGCCGCTGGGCCAATATGGCGTATCAGATATAAACGAGGTGAATGATGAAGGACACAATGATAGAAGCGAGAATGGCTGAACTGGAAAGCCGCCTGGCTTTTCAGGACATCACCATCGAAGAGCTTAACCAGACCGTGACCGCGCACGAACTCGAAATGGCGAAACTGCGGGATCATATGCGCCTGCTGACGGAAAAGCTGAAGGCGACGCAGCCGTCAAATATTGCCTCTCAGTCGGAAGAGACGCCACCACCTCATTATTGAGGCGTAAAAAAAGCGGGATTATCCCGCTTTTTTATTTTCCGCATGACGGAATTAGTGGCAACCGCAGCCGCCGTTGCCGCAACCACCTTTACCGTGGCCGTGGTCATGACCATGGTCGTGGCCGTGACCACCGCAGCAGCCGTCGTGGCCGTGATCGTGATCATGGTCGTGACCATGCGCACCGTGAACGTGGCCATGAGCCAGCTCTTCTTCGGTCGCTTCACGGATCGCAACAACTTCTACGTTGAACTTCAGGTTCTGGCCAGCCAGCATGTGGTTGCCGTCAACCACAACGTGGTCGTCTTCAACTTCAGTGATTTCAACAGGAACCGGACCCTGGTCAGTTTCAGCCAGGAAGCGCATGCCAACCTGCAGCTCGTCAACGCCCATGAACACGTCTTTAGGAACGCGCTGAACCAGGTTGTCGTCATACTGACCGTAAGCGTCGTTCGCGCCTACAGCAACGTCGAATTTATCGCCAACTTCATGACCTTCCAGCGCAGTTTCCAGGCCGGAAATCAGGGAACCGTGACCATGCAGGTAGTCCAGCGGCGCACTCACCGGAGACTCATCAACCAACACACCGTCTTCTGTACGTACCTGATAGGCCAGGCTGACCACCAGGTCTTTTGCTACTTTCATGATATCTCCTGAGCGTGGGAAAATTGCTGGCGCAGATTGTAGCGGAAATCTGCACCCGTGTACCCTTAAGCTTAAAAAAACTCAGAGCATATCGCTAGTCTGGATGAAAAATGCCGATCACTTGCTCTTCTTTGCGAACGTGATCGCGTGCTTCTTTGTCGGCCTCACGCATCTGGTGACCGCACTTAACGCACTCAACTATATCAATATTATTTTCGCGCCACATGGCCAGCGTATCTTGAGCCTGGCAAGACGGGCACTTTGCACCCGCGATAAAGCGTTTACGTACAGCCATCTTTCGTTACCTTTTATTCAAATTCATCCCAGCCGTCGAGCTGGCGTCGTTCCTGCTGCATCTCTCGCTGAAAGATCTCCTCCAGCTCGCGCCGCGCTTCCCGCACGCGGGAGATCTGCGCCGTATCGCTATGTACAGGCATTAATTCGCGCAGCATGCGCATATCCAGCCGGCGGAAGTGCATCTGGGCGCGCTGCGCCTGGTGAGGATGCATCCCCAGGGAGATTAACGCCTTGCGCCCCAGTTCCAGCGCACTGGAGAACGTCTCACGGGAGAAGTGTTTCACACCTGCCTGCAACAATTCGTGAGCTTCAACACGCCCCCGGGCACGCGCCAGAATATTCAGGTGCGGAAAGTGCTGCTGACATAGCTCCACCAGCTTCATCGTATCTTCCGGATCGTTGCAGGTGATGACGATAGACTCCGCGGCTTCCGCCCCGGCCGAGCGCAGAAGCTCAAGCTGAGTGGCATCGCCGTAATAGACCTTGTAGCCATATTTGCGCATCAGGTTGACCGCGCTGATATCGCGCTCCAGCACCGTAATGCGCATTTTGTTCGCCATCAACAGGCGTCCAATCACCTGCCCGAAGCGGCCGAAGCCCACGACGATCACCTGCGGCTTATCGTCTTCTACCCACGGCGCTTCATCTTCATCGTCTGCCGGATTCAGGCGGCGCGACAGGAGTTTATCCACCATCTTCATCAGCAGAGGCGTGGTCATCATCGACAGCGTTACCGTCACCAGCAGCAGCGCCATCTGGTCATCTTTAAACAGCTTCTGGGAGGAGGCGGTGGAGAACAGCACAAACGCAAACTCGCCCCCCTGGCTCAACACGCTGGCAAACTGCATGCGTTCCGAACTGCGCAACCCGTAGATACGCGCCATGACGTAAAGCACCAGCATTTTCACCGCCACCAGGATCGCAACACTCACCGCAACCCAGAGCAGATGGGTATAAAGCACCCCAAGATTGAGCGCCATTCCCACCGAAATAAAGAACAGGCCTAACAGCAGCCCTTTGAAGGGATCGATGGCAATTTCCAGTTCGTGCCGATATTCACTCTCCGCCAGCAGCACGCCGGCAATAAAGGTGCCCAGCGCCATCGACAGCCCCAGCGCGTCCATAAACAGCGCCGAGCCGAGCACCAGCAGCAGCGTCGCGGCGGTAAACACCTCGCGCACGCCCGAGGCGGCAATAAAGCGGAACACCGGACGTAACAGGAAACGTCCGCCAATCAGCATGCCCGCGAAGGCCAGCACCTTCATGGAAATTTTTGCCCAGTCGAAGTGATCGTCGCCCGAGCCCGCCAGCAGCGGCACCAGCGCCAGCGCCGGGATCACCGCTAAATCCTGGAACAGCAGCACCGAAAAGCCCAGCTGTCCGGCCTCATTGCGGTTCATCCCCTTGTCGCGCATCAGCTGCAGCGCCATCGCCGTCGACGACATTGCGAGACCAATCCCGCCAATCACCGCCGCCTGCCAGGAAAAGTTGGTCAGCATTAACAGGCCAGCCAGAATCGCGGCGCTAAACAGCACCTGCGCGGCGCCCACGCCAAAGATAGAGCGTCGAAGCTGCCACAGCTTCGAGGGGTTCAGTTCGAGGCCGATGATGAACATCAGGAACACCACGCCGAGCTCCGAGAAGTGGAGAATTTCATCCACGTCGCTGATGAAACCCAGTCCCCATGGGCCAATGGCGATCCCCGCGAGTAAATACCCCAGCACCGCCCCGATGCCGATACGGGCGGCAAGCGGCACCGCGACGACGGCGGCAAATAAAAACAGCACCCCGGCGAGGAGTAAATTCGATCCTTCCATTAACGACCTCCTGCCGGAATCGGTGATGCCAGCCATTCACCGTAGGCTCTGGCGTGGCTTGCCAGCGCTTTCGGGTCCTGACGCCGTGCCCAGTAAACAATAATCGGGCTCATCCAGTGCATGCGGCACATGGCCGCCGTCAGCTCGAATGGCCTCAGGATGTCGCTCATGGGATAGCGGTTCAGCCCGTCGTGACGGTAAGCGCTTTCGGGTTCACCGGTGGTGATCACACTGCGCCAGTACTTTCCCGCCAGCTGGTTGCCCCCCACCCCGCTGGAAAAGCCCCGGCTCAGCACGCGGTCCAGCCACTCTTTCAGCAGCGCCGGACAGCTGTAGGTATAGAGCGGATGCTGAAATACAATCACGTCATGCTGACGCAGCAGTTCCTGCTCGTAAGGAATATCGATAAAAAAATCAGGATAGTGCGCGTAGAGATCGTGCACCGTGACGTTACTGAGCTGTGTGGCCGGCTTAAGCAGCACCCGGTTCGCCACCGAGTCCTGAGATTCCGGATGGGCATACAGCAGCAGCACTTTCGCTGTCTGAGACATCACTCCCCTCCCGGTTCTGTTTTTGTGTATTGTTGTCGTTTTGGGCTACCATGGCGGCCCGGTGGGGAAAATGGCCCACACCTTACATTATCATAATGACAAATTAACATAGTCGGAACATACGGCGCTTCTATGATTGTTTTCTCCTCGTTACAAATTCGTCGCGGCGTGCGCGTCCTGCTGGATAACGCCACTGCTACCATCAACCCGGGCCAGAAAGTGGGTCTGGTCGGCAAAAACGGCTGCGGTAAATCCACCCTGCTGGCGCTGCTGAAAAACGAGATTAGCGCGGATGGCGGTAACTTTACCTTCCCGGGGAACTGGCAGCTCGCGTGGGTAAACCAGGAGACGCCAGCCCTGAGCGAACCGGCACTCGACTATGTTATCGACGGCGATCGCGAGTACCGTAAGCTCGAAGCGGAACTTAACGCGGCCAACGAGCGCAACGACGGTCACGCCATCGCTACCGTTCACGGCAAGCTGGACGCCATCGACGCGTGGACCATTCGCTCCCGCGCCTCCAGCCTGCTGCACGGCCTGGGCTTCAGCAATGAACAGCTTGAACGCCCGGTAAGCGACTTCTCCGGCGGCTGGCGCATGCGCCTCAACCTGGCGCAGGCGCTGATCTGCCGCTCAGACCTGCTCCTGCTCGATGAACCGACCAACCACCTCGATCTCGATGCGGTTATTTGGCTCGAGAAGTGGCTCAAGAGCTATCAGGGCACTCTGATTCTCATCTCCCACGACCGCGACTTCCTCGACCCGGTGGTGGATAAAATCATTCATATCGAACAGCAAACCATGTTCGAGTACACCGGCAACTACAGCTCCTTTGAGCGCCAGCGCGCGACGCGCCTTGCTCAGCAGCAGTCGATGTATGAAAGCCAACAGCAGCGCGTGGCGCATCTGCAGAGCTTCGTGGATCGCTTCAAAGCTAAAGCGTCAAAAGCCAAGCAGGCCCAGAGCCGCATCAAGATGCTGGAACGCATGGAGATGATTGCCCCGGCACACGTGGATAACCCGTTCCACTTCAGCTTCCGCGCGCCGGAAAGCCTGCCGAACCCGCTGCTGAAAATGGAAAAAGTGAGCGCAGGCTATGGCGATCGCATCATCCTCGACTCTATCAAGCTTAACCTGGTGCCGGGTTCGCGCATTGGCCTGCTGGGGCGCAACGGCGCCGGTAAATCAACGTTAATTAAGCTGCTCGCGGGCGAGCTTAACCCAACCAGCGGTGAAATCGGCCTGGCGAAGGGCATTAAGCTTGGCTATTTCGCCCAGCATCAGCTGGAATTTTTACGCGCGGATGAATCGCCGATTCAGCATCTGGCGCGTCTTGCGCCGCAGGAAATGGAGCAGAAACTGCGCGACTACCTCGGCGGCTTCGGCTTCCAGGGCGATAAGGTGACCGAAAACACCGAGCGTTTCTCCGGCGGCGAAAAAGCCCGTCTGGTGCTGGCGCTGATCGTCTGGCAGAGACCCAACCTGCTGCTGCTCGATGAACCGACCAACCACCTGGATCTCGACATGCGTCAGGCGCTGACCGAAGCACTGATTGAGTTCGAAGGCGCACTGGTTGTCGTGTCGCACGATCGCCACCTGATCCGCTCCACCACCGACGATCTCTACCTGGTACACGGCGGCAAAGTCGAACCGTTCGACGGCGATCTTGAAGACTACCAGCAGTGGCTGACGGACGTACAAAGGCAGGAAAACCAGCCGGAAGAGTCAGCGAAAGACAACGTCAACAGCGCACAGTCGCGTAAAGACCAGAAGCGCCGCGAAGCGGAACTGCGCACCCAGACCCAGCCGCTGCGTAAAGAGATTGCCCGTCTTGAAAAAGAGATGGAAAAGCTCAACGCCACGCTTGCCGCCGTCGAAGAGAAGCTGGGCGACAGCGACCTGTACGATCAGAGCCGTAAAGCGGAGCTAACGGATTGTCTGCAAACGCAGGCGAAAGCCAAATCCAGCCTCGAAGAGTGCGAAATGGCATGGCTGGACGCGCAGGAACAGTTGGAAGCGATGCTGCAGGCAGACTGAATTTTTACCCCGTTGTGCGAACGGAATCTATCTCTGGTTCGGAAATCCAGGCTAAACGGGGTACAATTCGGAAAGTATAGTGAATTTCTGACAAGAATCAGCATCGTCCTTATGACCCAAATCATTCCATCAGACTTCGACATTACAGCCGAAGACAGCACCGAGTTCGTGCCCATGCGCGGCGTGACCAACTGCCATTTGCAGACCATGCTGCCGCGGCTGATCCGCCGCAAGGTCCAGTTCACTCCGCACTGGCAACGGCTCGATCTGCCGGACGGTGATTTTCTGGATCTCGCCTGGAGCGAAGCGCCGGAACAGGCTCTTCATAAGCCGCGTCTGGTGGTGTTTCACGGTTTAGAAGGCAGCCTGCACAGTCCGTATGCGCATGGGTTAATTGAGGCCGCCAAAGCGCGCGGCTGGCTCGGCGTGGTGATGCATTTTCGCGGCTGTAGCGGCGAGCCGAATCGTCAGAAACGCATTTATCACTCGGGTGAAACCGAAGATGGCACGTGGTTTCTACACTGGCTGCGGGAAAATTATGGCGCCGCGCCAACGGCCGCCGTGGGCTACTCGCTGGGCGGTAATATGCTCGCCTGTCTGCTGGCCAAAGAGGGCGACAGCGTACCGCTGAATGCTGCAGTGATTGTCTCCGCACCGTTTATGCTGGAGCAGTGCAGCTACCACATGGAAAAAGGCTTTTCTCGCGTCTATCAGCGCTATCTGCTCAACCTGCTGAAAGCCAACGCGGCGCGAAAGCTGAAGGCCTATCCGGATACCCTGCCGGTAAGCCTGCGCCAGCTGAAAAAGGTACGCTGCATCCGCGAATTCGACGATCTGATCACCGCCAAAATTCACGGCTTCGCCGATGCTATCGACTATTACCGACAGTGCAGCGCCATGCCGCTGCTCAGCAAAATCACGCAGCCGACGCTGATTATTCACGCCAAAGATGACCCGTTCATGGATCATCACTCTATTCCCGCGCAGGAATTCCTGCCTGACAACGTTCACTACCAGCTGACCGAACATGGTGGCCACGTGGGGTTCATCGGCGGCACGCTGCGCAGGCCGAAAATGTGGCTGGAAGCGCGCATTCCTGACTGGCTGACTCCTTATCTGGATGGTGCAAAATGATCATTCCCTGGCAGGATCTGGCTCCCGAAACGCTCGATAATCTGATTGAAAGCTTTGTATTACGCGAAGGCACCGATTATGGTGAACATGAGCGTTCGCTTGAGCAAAAGGTCAACGATGTAAAACGCCAGCTGAAAAGCGGCGACGTGGTGCTGGTGTGGTCAGAACTGCATGAGACAGTCAATATCATGCCCCGCAACGCGTTTCACGGCTGATCTTCCAACCTTTTCCGTCAGGGAGTTGCTATGTCTGCCAGACATCCCATTATTGCCGTTACGGGGTCGAGTGGTGCGGGAACCACCACCACCAGCCTCGCTTTTCGCAAGATTTTCGCCCAGCTGAATCTCCGTTCGGCGGAGGTCGAAGGCGACAGCTTTCACCGCTATACGCGGCCTGAGATGGACATGGCGATCCGCAAGGCGCGCGATCTGGGTAAACACATCAGCTACTTTGGCCCGGAAGCCAATGATTTCGGCCTGCTGGAGCAAACCTTCCGCGAATACGGTCAGAGCGGTACCGGGCAGTCCCGTAAGTATCTGCACACCTACGACGAAGCCGTACCCTGGAACCAGGTGCCGGGCACCTTTACCCCCTGGCAACCGCTGCCGGAACCCACCGACGTGCTGTTTTATGAAGGATTGCACGGCGGCGTTGTCACACCTCAGCACGACGTGGCGCGCCATGTGGATCTGCTGGTCGGGGTGGTGCCGATCGTTAACCTGGAGTGGATCCAGAAGCTGACGCGCGACATGAGTGAGCGCGGCCATTCGCGCGAGGCGGTAATGGACTCGGTGGTGCGCTCCATGGAAGATTACATCAACTATCTCACGCCGCAGTTCTCCCGCACGCACATTAACTTCCAGCGCGTGCCGACGGTGGACACTTCCAATCCGTTCGCGGCGAAGAGCATCCCTTCGCTGGATGAGAGCTTTGTGGTGATCCACTTCCGCAATCTTGAAGGCATTGATTACCCCTGGCTGCTGGCGATGCTGCAGGGCTCGTTTATTTCCCACATGAATACGTTAGTGGTTCCCGGTGGAAAAATGGGGCTGGCAATGGAGCTGATCATGACGCCGCTGGTGGAGCGACTGATGGAAGGGAAGCAGATCGCGTGAACATGTTCCCTCTCCCCGTGGGAGAGGGTTAGGGTGAGGGCATCAACACGCACGATGCCCCAATAATCAAGCCTCGATCACTTCATACGAATGGGTGATTTTTACCGCTTTCTCCAGCATTAACGCCACAGAGCAGTATTTCTCCGCAGAGAGATCCACCGCGCGTGAGACCGCCGCGTCTTTCAGTTCTTTCCCGGTGACAACAAAGTGCAGATTAATGTGGGTGAACAGGCGTGGCGCCTCTTCGCGACGCTCTGAGGTGAGTTTAACCTCGCAATCCGTCACGTCATGACGGCCTTTTTGCAGAATCGACACCACGTCGATCGCGCTGCATCCGCCTGCCGCCATCAGCACCATTTCCATTGGGCTTGGAGCTTTATCGCCGGAGTTACCATCCATCAAAATCTGGTGTCCTGATGCGGACTCGCCCAGGAACGTTAAACCTTCAACCCACTTCACGCGCGCTTGCATATTCATTAACTCCAACGTTGCATTTTTGGTGACAGATTACGCGTGCGTTACATTTCTCGCAATGGAAGGCGACCTGCATCATGCTGAAGCGAGACACCAGGAGACACGCGGCAAAAGCTATGCTAAAACACTCAGGATGCTACAGTAATACATTGACGTTACACATGTATGCAGAGGACATCAAACTTTACTGGCTGCGAAACGTTACGACAGCCGACTTCCCAGGGTATGGGTAAGAATTCGATTGCAACCCCAGAGTCCGGATGCATCTGATGACTCTGGTGACAGCTTATAACAGAGGATAACAGCGCATGGTGCTTGGCAAACCGCAAACAGACCCGACTCTCGAATGGTTCTTGTCTCATTGCCACATTCATAAGTACCCATCGAAGAGCACGCTGATTCACCAGGGTGAAAAAGCGGAAACCTTGTATTACATCGTCAAAGGCTCGGTGGCAGTGCTGATCAAAGATGAGGAAGGCAAAGAGATGATCCTTTCCTATCTGAACCAGGGCGATTTTATCGGTGAACTGGGCCTGTTTGAAGAAGGCCAGGAACGTAGCGCCTGGGTTCGTGCAAAGACAGCATGTGAAGTGGCTGAAATTTCTTATAAGAAATTCCGTCAGCTGATTCAGGTTAACCCTGACATCCTGATGCGTCTTTCTTCCCAGATGGCGCGCCGTCTGCAGGTGACGTCAGAGAAAGTGGGTAACCTCGCCTTCCTGGACGTGACTGGCCGTATCGCGCAGACTCTGCTGAACCTGGCGAAACAGCCAGACGCAATGACCCACCCGGACGGCATGCAAATTAAAATTACCCGTCAGGAAATCGGTCAGATCGTCGGTTGCTCCCGCGAAACGGTGGGCCGTATTCTGAAAATGCTGGAAGATCAAAACCTGATCTCCGCCCACGGTAAAACCATCGTGGTTTACGGAACCCGTTAATCCTGCCTAAACGGCGTGCCATCGCGAGGTGTCACGCCGTTTTTGTCTCTATTCCCCATGTGGCGCAGGCTGATCTATCACCCGGAAGTTAACTACGCACTACGACAAACGCTGGTGCTGTGTCTTCCCGTGGCCGTGGGCCTGATCCTGGGACATCTTCAGCAGGGCCTGCTGTTTTCTCTCGTCCCCGCCTGCTGCAACATTGCCGGTCTGGACACGCCCCATAAACGCTTTTTCAAACGTCTGATAATTGGCGGCTCGCTGTTTGCTGGCTGTAGCCTCGCGGTGCAGCTTCTGCTGGCTCGTGATATTCCCCTGCCGCTGATCCTGACCGTGCTGGCGATGACCCTCGGCGTCACCGCCGAAATCAGCTCGCTCCATGCCCGTCTGCTTCCCGCGTCACTCATTGCGGCCATCTTCACCCTGAGCCTCGCCGGTAATATGCCCGTGTGGGAGCCGCTGTTGATCTACGCCCTCGGCACGCTGTGGTACGGGCTGTTTAACTGGTTCTGGTTCTGGCTGTGGCGGGAGCAGCCGCTGCGCGAATCTCTGAGCCTGCTCTACGTGCAGCTTGCGGATTACTGTGAAGCCAAATACACCCTGCTCACCCAGCATACGGATCCGGAGAAATCCTTACCGCCGTTGCTGACGCGCCAGCAAAAGGTGGTAGACCTGATAAGCCAGTGCTATCAGCAGCTGCATATGCTCGCCGCCAACAAGAACCACGAATATAAACGGCTGTTGCGCACCTTTCAGGTGGGGCTGGATCTTCAGGAGCATATCTCCGTTAGCCTTCACCACCCGCAGGAGGTGCAAAAGCTGGTTGAGCGCAGCCATGCCGAAGCGGTGATCCGCTGGAACGCGCAGACCGTCTCCGCGCGCCTGCGGGTGCTGGCCGATGATATTCTCTACCACCGCTACCCCACGCGCTTTAACATGGACAAACAGCTCGGCGCGCTGGAGAAAATTGCCCGTCAGCACCCGGATAACCCGGTCGGCCAGTTTGCCGCCTGGCACTTCAGCCGCATCGCCCGCGTGCTGCGCACCCAGCGCCCGCTTTATTCCCGTGACCTGATGGCGGATAAACAGAAACGTCTGCCGCTGCTGCCGGCGCTGAGAAGCTACCTGTCTCTGAAATCTTCCGCTCTGCGCAACGCTGCAAGGATTAGCGTCATGCTCAGTATCGCCAGCCTGATGGGCATGGCGCTCCACCTGCCGAAACCATACTGGATCTTAATGACCGTGCTGTTTGTTACCCAGAACGGCTATGGCGCCACGCGGGTGCGCATTCTGCACCGGGCAGGCGGCACGATGGCGGGGCTGATTATTGCGGGCGTGACGCTGCATTTTCACGTGCCCGAAGGCTATACCCTGGCGGGCATGCTGGTGATCACCCTGGTAAGCTATCTAATCATTCGCAAAAACTACGGCTGGGCGATGGTGGGCTTTACGGTGACGGCGGTATATACCCTGCAGCTGCTTACGCTTAACGGCGAACAGTTTATTGTTGCCAGGCTGATTGATACCCTGATCGGCTGCCTGATTGCCTTCGGCGGCATGGTCTGGCTCTGGCCGCAGTGGCAGAGCGGGCTGCTGAGGCAGAACGCCCACGACGCGCTGGAGGCCGATCAGCAGGCCATTCGTCTGATCCTGAGCGACGATCCGCAGCCCTCCCCGCTGGCGTATCAGCGGATGAAGGTCAACCAGGCGCACAACGCCCTGTTTAACTCGCTCAACCAGGCGATGCAGGAGCCGGGCTTTAACGCGCATTATCTGGCGGACATGAAGCTGTGGGTCACGCACAGCCAGTTTATCGTTGAGCACATCAATGCCATGACCACGCTGGCGCGCGAACACACAATGCTGACGCCGGATCTGGCGCAGCGCTATTTGCAGTCGTGTGAAATTGCGTTGCAGCGGTGTCAGCAGCGTCTGGAGTATGACGCGCCGGGCGAGTCGGGGGATTCGAACATTCTGGAGGCACCGGAGACGCTGACCCACGGCCCGATGAGCACCCTGGAGCAGCATTTGCAGCGCGTGCTGGGACATCTGAACACCATGCACACCATTTCGTCGGTGGCATGGCGTCAGCGCCCGCATCACGGCATTTGGTTAACGCGGCGGTTAAAGCGAACCGAGTATTAGCCTTTTACGATCTTCTCGACCGCCGCGGCAAAGCGGGTTAACCCGTCGTCAATATCTTTCTCTTCCACCACCAGCGACGGCGCAAAACGCATCACGTCCGGCCCGGCGTTGAGCACCATCACCCCTTCGCGAGCGGCGGCATGCAGGAAATCGCGCGCGCGGCCTTTGTACTGCGGCTTAAGCTCCGCACCAATCAGCAGCCCCATGCCGCGGATCTCGCTGAAGACGTCGTACTTATTGTTAATCTGCTGGAGATGCTGCACAAACAGCTCGCGTTTCGCGCTAACGCCGTTTAGCACCTCAGGGGTGTTGATGATGTCGAACGCGGCACCCGCCACGGCGCTCGCCAGCGGGTTACCGCCGTAGGTCGAGCCGTGAGACCCGACGTGGAACGCAGAGGCAATCTCCTGCGTCGTCAGTACCGCACTCACCGGAAAACCGCCGCCGAGCGCTTTCGCGCTGGTCAGAATATCCGGCGTCACGCCGTAGTGCATGTAGGCAAACAGCTCTCCGGTACGCCCCATCCCGCACTGCACTTCATCAAACACCAGTAGCGCCTGATGTTCGTCGCACAGTTCGCGCAGCCCTTTCAGGAATTCCGGGGTTGCCGCGGTCACGCCGCCTTCGCCCTGAATCGGCTCCACCACCACCGCGCAGGTGTGGTCGTCCATCACCGCTTTCACCGCGTGCAGATCGTTAAACGGCACGTGGATAATGTCGGCTGGTTTCGGACCGAAGCCGTCGGAATACTTCGGCTGGCCGCCAACGGAGACGGTAAAGAAAGAGCGTCCGTGGAAGGCGTTATGGAAGGCGATGATTTTAGTTTTGTACGGGCTGTGGCGCGTAGTTGCGTAGTAACGCGCCAGCTTAAAGGCGGTTTCGTTGGCTTCGGTGCCGGAGTTCATAAACAGCACGCGCTCGGCAAAGGTCGCATCAATGATCTTGCGGCCCAGGCGCAGCGCAGGTTCGTTGGTGAACACGTTGCTGGTGTGCCACAGGGTTTCGCCCTGGGTTTTCAGCGCGTCCACCAGCGCAGGATGGCAGTGGCCCAGCGCCGTGACCGCAATACCGCCCGCGAAATCCACATACTCCTTGCCCTGCTGATCCCAGACGCGGCTGCCTTTCCCCTTCACCGGGATAAACTCAGCCGGTGCATAAATCGGCAGAATCACTTCATCGAATGTCGCGCGGGTAATTGCTGGTTGTTCAGTTGCCATGTCATGCCCATCCATTTTATGTCACATTCATTGTGAAAATATAATCATAAAATATGCATAAAAACTCACAACAAGGCAACAGATATTCAGCGATTGAGGAAATTTGCCAGCAGGGCGTGCCCCTGCTCGCTGAGGATACTTTCAGGGTGGAACTGGACGCCTTCGAGATCCCACTCGCGGTGGCGAATCCCCATGATCTCCTGCGTATCGCTCCAGGCGGTCACGTCAAAGCAGTCGGGCAGCGTCGGTGGGTCAATCACCAGCGAATGGTAGCGCGTCACGGTTAGCGGGTTATTCAGCCCGGTGAATACGCCCGTGCCGGTGTGGGTGACCGGCGAGGTTTTGCCGTGCATCACTTTCGCGGCTCGCACGATGGTAGCCCCAAATGCCTGGGCAATCGCCTGATGACCGAGACAGACGCCCAGGATCGGCAGCCTGCCGGCATAGTGGTGAATAACCTCCAGAGAAATGCCCGATTCCGATGGCGTACACGGTCCCGGCGAAATGACAATTTTCTGCGGAGCCAGCGTCTCAATATCAGACAGGCTGAGTTCGTCGTTGCGGCGGACAACCACCTCTGCACCCAGTTCACAAAAATACTGGTAAAGGTTCCAGGTGAAGGAATCGTAGTTATCAATCAGCAGAATCATGGCGGCTCCCGAAAAAAATGCCGCCCTATTCTACTCAGATTCCCGCGCTTCGCTCACTACTTTGGCAAAGATAGCGCTCAGCGCGGTCAAATCTCCCGTGGCCCCGCTTCGGTTCGCCGCCACCCACTGCTCGGGATCAATATCCCGCCAGTCCAGCGCGTAATTCGCGTGGATGGCCAGCTGCTCAAAGAAGACGCGCTGAGCAATGCCATTACCGCGCATAAAGGGATGCAGCATGTTGATTTCACAGTAGTAATGGCTCACTTTTTCAACAAACGCCGCTTTTTCAAGACCCACAAGATACTTATCACTTTCCAGCGCCGCCATCAGTTCGTTACCCATCGTCTCGATGTACTCAAAATGGCAGAAGGGAATGTCGCCCTTAAAAATATCGTCGGTACGGAATTCGCCTGCCTGCTTCATCTCTCTGTGATACAGATGGCGATGAATGAGGCACAGATGCGGTAGCCCGGGCGCTGAGGGCCCAAGCTCCAGCGTCTCAATGCCGGGCTCTGAAGGACCATTACCTTTTTCAAGGAGACAACTGGCCTGAAAATTGACGTTACGCTGTTGCTCCCAGAGACGGGATTTTTGCTTATCGGTGAGTTTTTTCACTTAACGCCTCCCTGAATAGTCCGTTTGCCACAAGTATAAGCAGCAAAACGCGCTTTCGCAGGGAGGGCTGAAAGACACGGGCAGGATATGCCCGTGTGGAAGAACGATTACGGCAGCACTTTCGCGGAGAGAATCACCACTGGCTTAGACGGCACATTCTGGTATGGGCCGACATCGTGGGTCTGAACCTGAGAGATTTTGTCCGCCACGTCCATCCCTTTCACAATTTTACCGAAGACCGCATAGCCGAAGTCGCGCTGGCCGTGGTCGAGGAAAGCGTTATCCGCCACGTTGAGGAAGAACTGGCTGGTGGCGCTGTCTTTATCCGCCGTGCGCGCCATGGAGATGGTGCCGCGCTTGTTCAGCAGGCCGTTGTCCGCTTCGTTTTTGATGGGTGGGTTAGGCTGTTTCTGCTGCATCTGCTCGTTGAAGCCGCCGCCCTGAATCATGAAGCCAGGGATCACGCGGTGGAAGGTGGTGTTGTTATAGAAACCACTGTTCACGTAGTCGAGGAAGTTTTTTACAGAAACCGGAGCTTTCTGGCTATTCAGTTCCAGCTCAATGTTCCCGGCAGAGGTGGTCAGCAGAACGTGAGGGTCCCCTTTGGCTGCCAGCGCAGCAGGGGAAACGGCAGAAAGAGCAAACACAGCTGCGACAGCCGCCAGTGTTGATTTGAGCATGAGAATTCCTTAACAAAGCGCAGTATAAAAAGCGAATGGCTTGATTCTAAAGAGCAGTATGAACCGAGACCAGCCTTTTACCTAATTTTACGAAATTGAAACAATTATTACTGCGCAAACGATTGGTTATACCGCCATTTAGTGTGATTTAGATCACACTAAAACCTGCAATGGCATATTCATTTCCCTTAAAAGATAGGAATAGATCACTTTAGCGACTAAAATCTGCCCGCTCTCAGCGCCCTACCGGCGCTTTTCTTTTTCTGAACAGGCCAGACATGACTAACAGCAATCGCATCAAGCTCACATGGATAAGCTTCTTCTCCTACGCCCTGACCGGCGCGTTGGTGATCGTCACCGGGATGGTGATGGGAAATATCGCAGACTACTTCCAGCTGCCCGTTTCCAGCATGAGTAACACCTTCACCTTCCTCAACGCGGGGATCCTGATCTCAATCTTCCTGAATGCCTGGCTGATGGAAATCGTCCCGCTGAAAACCCAGCTGCGCTTCGGCTTCGTGCTGATGGTTGCCGCCGTGGCGGGCCTGATGTTGAGCCACAGCATCGCCCTGTTCTCCGCCGCCATGTTCGTGCTGGGCCTGGTCAGCGGGATCACGATGTCGATCGGTACGTTCCTTATTACGCACATGTATGAAGGCCGCCAGCGCGGCGCGCGCCTGCTGTTTACCGACTCCTTCTTCAGCATGGCCGGGATGATTTTCCCGATGGTCGCCGCGTATCTGCTCGCGCGCAGTATTGAATGGTACTGGGTATACGCCTGTATCGGTCTGGTCTATGTCGCGATCTTCATTCTGACCTTCGGCTGTGACTTCCCGGTGCTGGGCAAAAAAGCGCAGACCACCTCAGAGCCGGTGGCGAAGGAAAAATGGGGTATCGGCGTGCTGTTCCTCTCCATTGCCGCCCTGTGCTACATCCTCGGTCAGTTGGGCTTTATCTCGTGGGTACCTGAATACGCCAAAGGTCTGGGCATGAGCCTGAACGACGCGGGCAAACTGGTGAGCGATTTCTGGATGTCTTACATGTTCGGCATGTGGGCCTTTAGCTTCATCCTGCGCTTCTTCGACCTGCAACGTATTCTGACCGTCCTGGCGGGTCTGGCGACCGTGCTGATGTATCTGTTCATCAACGGTGCCCCGGAGCATATGCCATGGTTCATCCTGACCCTGGGCTTCTTCTCCAGCGCGATTTACACCTCAATCATCACCCTGGGCTCCCTGCAGACCAAAGTGGCTTCGCCAAAACTGGTGAACTTCGTGCTGACCTGCGGCACCATCGGCACCATGCTGACCTTCGTGGTCACGGGCCCGATTGTGGCGCACAGCGGCCCGCTGGCCGCGCTGCACACCGCTAACGGTCTGTATGCCGTGGTATTTATCATGTGTTTCATTCTGGGCTTCGTGACCCGTCACCGCCAGCACAATACGGCAACGGCTACCCACTAATCGTCAAAACCCCTTTGCGTTCCGCAAAGGGGTTTTACCCTGCTTACCCGCTCTGACTGCCGATTCGTAAAAAACCCCTCAAATTTGTGCGAAAAACAAGCAAGCACAAAAATCAAACAATATCCGTTACTTATAAAAAACCTGACAAATCATAGATATACCCACTAAGGGGTAGGCGAAGGCGTATTTGATTTGCATCAATAAGTGCCCCTGCTGAATCGTTAAGGTAGGCAGTAATAGAAAAGAAATCGAGGCAAAAATGAGCAAAGTCAGACTCGCTATCATCGGTAACGGCATGGTCGGCCACCGCTTTATTGAGGATCTTCTCGATAAAGCCGATGCTGACCAGTTCGATATTACCGTGTTCTGTGAAGAACCCCGCAAGGCGTACGACCGTGTGCACTTGTCTTCCTACTTCTCTCACCATACCGCCGAAGAGCTCTCTCTGGTGCGCGAAGGTTTCTACGAGAAGCATGGCGTAAAAGTGCTGGTGGGCGAACGCGCTATCACCATCAACCGTCAGGAGAAAGTGATCCACTCCAGCGCCGGGCGTACGGTTTTTTACGATAAGCTGATCATGGCGACTGGCTCGTATCCGTGGATCCCGCCGATTAAAGGGTCGGAAACCCAGGATTGCTTCGTTTACCGTACCATTGAAGACCTCAACGCCATTGAATCCTGCGCACGTCGAAGCAAACGCGGTGCGGTTGTTGGCGGTGGCCTGCTGGGCCTGGAAGCGGCAGGCGCGCTGAAAAACCTCGGCGTTGAAACCCACGTTATCGAATTTGCCCCGATGCTGATGGCGGAACAGCTGGACCACATGGGCGGCGACCAGCTGCGTCGTAAAATCGAAAGCATGGGTGTGAAGGTTCACACCAGCAAGAACACCAAAGAGATCGTGCAGGAAGGCACAGAGGCGCGTAAAACCATGCGCTTTGCCGACGGCAGCGAGCTGGAAGTGGACTTCATCGTCTTCTCCACCGGTATTCGTCCGCGCGACAAGCTCGCCACGCAGTGCGGCCTGGCCGTAGCCCAGCGCGGCGGGATCATGATTAACGATACCTGCCAGACCTCCGATCCGGATATCTACGCCATCGGCGAGTGCGCCAGCTGGAATAACCGGGTATACGGTCTGGTGGCGCCAGGATACAAAATGGCGCAGGTCGCCGTGGACCATATCCTCGGCAGCGAAAACGCCTTCACCGGCGCAGACATGAGCGCCAAGCTGAAGCTGCTGGGCGTGGACGTAGGCGGTATCGGCGATGCGCATGGCCGCACCCCGAACTCCCGCAGCTACGTTTACCTCGACGAAAGCAAAGAGGTCTATAAACGCCTTATCGTCAGCCAGGACAACAAAACCCTGCTCGGTGCGGTGCTGGTGGGCGATACCAGCGACTTCGGTAACCTGCTCCAGCTGGTACTGAACGCCATTGAGCTGCCGGAAAACCCGGACGCGCTGATCCTGCCGGCGCACGCCTCCAGCGGTAAACCATCTATCGGCGTAGATAAACTGCCGGACAGCGCGCAGATTTGCTCCTGCTTCGACGTCACCAAAGGCATGCTGATCTCCGCCATCAACAAAGGCTGCCACACCGTTGCGGCGCTGAAGGCCGAAACCAAAGCCGGTACCGGCTGCGGCGGCTGTATTCCGCTGGTCACGCAGGTACTGAACGCTGAACTGGCGAAACAGGGCATCGAAGTGAACAACAACCTGTGCGAGCACTTCGCTTACTCTCGCCAGGAGCTGTACCATCTGATCCGCGTGGAAGGCATCAAGTCCTTCGACGAACTGCTGGAGAAACACGGCCAGGGTTACGGTTGTGAAGTGTGTAAACCGACCGTCGGCTCCCTGCTGGCGTCCTGCTGGAATGAGTACGTGCTCAAACCAGAACACACGCCGCTGCAGGACACCAACGATAACTTCCTGGCGAACATCCAGAAAGACGGTACTTACTCCGTCATTCCGCGTTCCGCCGGTGGCGAAATCACCCCAGAAGGGCTGGTCGCCGTGGGCCATATCGCCCGTGAGTTTAATCTGTACACCAAAATCACCGGTTCCCAGCGTATCGGCCTGTTTGGCGCGCAGAAAGATGATCTGCCGGAAATCTGGCGTCAGTTGATTGAAGCGGGCTTCGAAACCGGTCACGCGTATGCCAAAGCGCTGCGTATGGCGAAAACCTGCGTGGGCAGCACCTGGTGCCGCTACGGCGTGGGCGACAGCGTGGGCTTCGGCGTCGAGCTGGAAAACCGCTACAAAGGCATCCGTACCCCGCACAAAATGAAGTTCGGCGTCTCCGGCTGTACCCGTGAATGTGCGGAAGCGCAGGGTAAAGACGTAGGGATCATCGCCACCGAGAAAGGCTGGAACCTGTACGTGTGCGGCAACGGCGGGATGAAACCACGCCACGCGGACCTGCTGGCGGCGGATCTCGATCGCGATACGCTGATCCAGTATCTCGACCGCTTCATGATGTTCTACATTCGTACCGCCGATAAGCTGACCCGTACCGCGTCCTGGCTGGATAATCTCGAAGGCGGTATCGACTACCTGAAGTCGGTCATCATTGATGACAAGCTGGGTCTGAACGAACAGCTGGAATCCGAGATGGCTCGCCTGCGCGAGGCGGTGATCTGCGAGTGGACCGAAACCGTCAACACCCCGGCGGCGCAGACGCGCTTCAAACACTTTATCAACAGCACCCAGCGCGACCCGAACGTGCAGGTGGTGCCGGAGCGCGAACAGCATCGTCCTGCAACCCCGTATGAACGCATTCCGGTGATGCTGGTGGAGGAAAACGCATGAGCCAGTGGGTAAACATCTGCAACATTAACGACATTCTGCCAGCAACCGGCGTCTGTGCTTTGCTGGGTAACGAGCAGGTAGCTATTTTCCGCCCTCGCCACGATGAACAGGTCTTTGCCATCAGCAATATCGATCCGTTCTTTGAGGCCAGCGTGCTCTCCCGCGGTCTGATTGCTGAACACCAGGGTGAGCTGTGGGTCGCCAGCCCGCTGAAAAAGCAGCGTTTCCGCTTAACCGACGGGCACTGCATGGAAGATGAAAGCTTCTCCGTGAAGCACTACGACGCCCGCGTGAAGGACGGCAAGGTGCAGCTCAAAGCGTAACCCTCCGCTTTTCCAATAGGAAAGGCTTATGACCCCTTATGGGTAACGGCAGGAAAAACCGTATGTTCTGTACGATTCCTGCTGTTATCCTGACGTCAATTCTTACCCCCTCCTTGAATGCTGTGAGGTAACGTCGTGGACCACCTGCCGATTTTCTGTCAATTACGCCATCGCGACTGCCTGCTTGTGGGCGGCGGCGATGTGGCTGAACGCAAAGCGCGCCTGCTGCTGGATGCTGGAGCCCGACTGACCGTCAATGCCCTCACCTTCGCTCCGCAGTTTGACGTCTGGGCGCAGGAAGGGATGCTCACGCTGGTGCAGGGGGAGTTTGATGAGTCCCTGCTGGATACCTGCTGGCTGACGATTGCCGCGACGGATGACGATGAAGTGAACCAGCGCGTCAGCGACGCCTGCGAAGCGCGCCGGATCTTCTGCAACGTGGTGGATGCGCCGAAAGAGGCCAGCTTTATCATGCCGTCGATTATCGACCGTTCACCGCTGATGATCGCGGTGTCTTCCGGCGGCCGCTCGCCCGTACTTGCCCGCCTGCTGCGGGAAAAACTGGAAGCTATTTTGCCGCAGCATCTCGGCCAGATAGCCCACTACGCCGGGCAGCTTCGCTCCCGCGTGAAGCAAACCTTCTCAACCGTGGGTGAGCGTCGTCGCTTCTGGGAGAAATTTTTCGTTAACGACAGGCTCGCGCAGTCGCTGGCGAATCAGGACGCGAAAGCGGTTGAAGAGACGACCGAGCAGCTGCTGAGCGAGCCGCTGGATCACCGTGGTGAAGTGGTGCTGGTCGGGGCTGGTCCGGGAGATGCGGGTTTACTGACCCTGAAAGGGCTCCAGCAGATCCAGCAGGCGGATATCGTTGTGTATGACCGCCTGGTCTCCGATGACATCATGAACCTGGTGCGCCGCGACGCCGACCGCGTCTTCGTCGGTAAACGGGCAGGCTACCACTGCGTGCCGCAGGAGGAGATTAACCAGATCCTGCTGCGTGAAGCGCAAAAGGGAAAACGCGTGGTGCGCCTTAAGGGCGGCGATCCGTTTATCTTTGGCCGCGGCGGCGAAGAGCTGGAAACCCTGTGCAATGCAGGCATTCCGTTCTCCGTGGTGCCGGGCATAACGGCGGCATCCGGCTGTTCAGCCTACTCAGGCATTCCGTTGACCCATCGCGACTACGCCCAGAGCGTGCGTCTGGTGACGGGCCACCTGAAAACCGGCAGCGAGCTGGACTGGCATAACCTGGCTGCTGAAAAGCAGACGCTGGTGTTCTACATGGGGTTGAACCAGGCCGCCACCATCCAGGCGAAACTGCTGGAACACGGCATGGAGGCTGATATGCCCGTTGCGCTGGTGGAAAACGGGACGTCAATCAAGCAGCGCGTGGTGAATGGCGCGCTGACGCAGCTCGGTGAGCTTGCGCAGCAGGTCGAAAGCCCGGCGCTGATTGTGGTGGGTCGCGTGGTTGAACTGCGCGATAAGCTGAACTGGTTCTCGAATCACTAACGCATATTCTCCCTCCTTCGAGTAGTCCTTAAGCGGACTACTCCCTTCATACCTCAGTCGATAACATACCGCTCGCATAGTGGAACTTTTCCATTTATTCCCTCGTGTTACATCCAATTTAAGATTTTTTGACAAGGAATGCGTATGTTCAAGCTGGCAAAAGCCGCCGTTCTGGTTGGCCTGTTATCGACTCTGACCGCCTGCACCGGTCACGTTCAAAATACTAAAAATAACTGCAGCTACGATTACCTGCTGCACCCGGCGATCTCCATTTCGAAGATCATCGGCGGTTGCGGCCCGGCGGCACAGCAGTAAGCGTTTTTCAGGCGTAAAAAAACCGGGGATTTCCCGGTTTTTTATTGAGTCCGTATTTGTCGGGTAGCGGCTTAAGGTTTCGCCACAAACCCAATCGCCTCGTACACCGCTTTCAGGGTTTCGGACGCGCGCGCGCTGGCTTTTTCTGCGCCCTCTTTCATCACTTTTTGCAGGAAAGCTTCGTCGTTACGGTAACGATGATAACGCTCCTGCAACTCGGTCAGCATACCGGAAACGGCATCAGCCACTTCGCCTTTCAGGTGGCCGTACATCTTGCCTTCGAAGTGTTTTTCCAGCTCAGGGATGCTCTGTCCGGTTACGCCGGAGAGAATGTCCAGCAGATTGGAGACGCCCGCTTTGTTCTGCACGTCGTAGCGCACCACAGGCGGCTCGTCGGAGTCGGTGACCGCGCGCTTGAGCTTTTTCACCACCGATTTCGGATCTTCCAGCAGGCCGATAACGTTGTTGCGGTTATCGTCAGACTTGGACATCTTCTTGGTTGGCTCCAGCAGCGACATCACGCGCGCGCCGGATTTAGGAATAAACGGCTCTGGCACTTTGAACACGTCGCCGTAAAGCGCGTTAAAGCGCTGGGCGATATCACGGCTCAGCTCCAGGTGCTGCTTCTGGTCTTCACCCACCGGCACCTGGTTGGTCTGGTACAGCAGGATGTCGGCCGCCATCAGCACCGGATAGTCGAACAGGCCAGCGTTGATGTTTTCAGAGTAGCGGGCAGACTTATCCTTGAACTGGGTCATGCGGCTCAGCTCGCCGAAATAGGTATAGCAGTTCAGCGCCCAGCCCAGCTGCGCATGCTCCGGCACGTGAGACTGAACGAAAATGGTGCTCTTTTCAGGATCGATACCGCAGGCCAGATAGAGGGCCAGGGTGTCCAGGGTGGCTTTGCGCAGCTTCTCAGGATCCTGACGCGCGGTGATAGCATGCAAATCTACGATGCAGTAAATGCAATGGTAGTCATCCTGCATGCTGACCCACTGACGCAACGCACCCATGTAGTTACCAATGGTCAATTCACCTGAAGGCTGTGCGCCACTAAAAACGATGGGCTTAGTCATTATTCAATTCCTGATGTTCACTGTGCGAAAGCCCGAGTGCGGGCAACAAATCTTTGAAGTGGTCGAACACAACATCCGGCTCACTCAGCGTAATGGCCTCACCGTAGTTGTAGCCATAGGTTAAACCGACGGAAGGACACCCCGCCGCTCGGGCAGCCAGAATATCATTACGCGAATCCCCGACAAAGAGTAGCTCCGCAGGCGTTAAGGATAATTTTCCTGCCACCAGCAATAGCGGCTCCGGATGCGGCTTTTTGTTCTGCACGTCATCCCCGCCTACAATCACGGAGAAATATTTCGCGATATCCAGCGCCTCCAGCAGCGGCGCAACAAACGGCGTCGGCTTGTTGGTCACCAGTCCCAGCGGGATGCCTTTCGCGTGCAGCACGCTCAGGGTTTCCTGGACGTCCGGGAACAGGAAGCTCCCCTCCTCGACGGCCTCTTCGTAGAAGCGATCGAACAGCTTGCGCAGAATACGCAGCTGCTCATCCTGCGGGATATCGGCGTGATCGACGCTTGGTTTCCCCTGCGCGGAACGCTGCGACGCGCGTTCCTGACGAGCCCACGTCAACGCGCGCTCCATCAGGACATCGGCACCGTTGCCAATCCATGTAATCACACGATCTTCGCCCGCAACGGGCAGTTCCAGTGCATACAGCGCCTGATCGACGGCGCTCGTTAAGCCCGGCGCGCTGTCCACCAGCGTGCCGTCGAGGTCGAATGCCACACCCCGAATTGCCTGCAATTTATCCATGACTTACCTTCGCCAGCTCGCGGCGCATTTCATCAATGACTTTTTTGTAATCCGGTTGGTCGAAAATTGCCGAACCTGCAACGAACATATCCGCGCCCGCTGCCGCAATTTCGCCAATATTATTCACTTTCACACCGCCGTCCACTTCCAGACGAATATCATAGCCAGACTCGTCAATGCGACGGCGCACTTCGCGCAGCTTATCCAGCGTGTGAGGGATGAACGACTGGCCGCCAAAGCCCGGGTTAACGGACATCAGCAAAATCACGTCCAGCTTGTCCATCACGTAATCGAGATAGCTCAACGGTGTTGCCGGGTTAAACACCAGCCCCGCCTTACAGCCGTTCTCTTTGATCAGCTGCAGCGTGCGGTCAACGTGCTCGGAGGCTTCCGGATGGAAAGTGATAATGCTGGCGCCCGCTGCGGCAAAGTCAGGCACGATGCGGTCGACAGGCTTCACCATCAGGTGAACGTCGATCGGTGCGGTAATGCCGTAGTTACGCAGGGCCTTGAGCACCATCGGACCGATGGTCAGATTGGGAACGTAGTGGTTATCCATAACGTCGAAATGGACGACATCTGCGCCAGCTGCGAGAGCTTCCGCCGTGTCTTCACCCAGGCGGGCAAAATCGGCCGACAGAATTGAGGGGGCAATCAAAAACTGTTTCATCCGCATCTCCTTGAAATGTGTTTACCGGCGGGCAAAACGGCTCAGGGGCGATAAAGAGCCAGGAGTTCGTCCACCTTTTTACGTGTGCCGCCGTTGCTGCTAATGCTACGCCGCACCTTAACCTGAAAATGCTTCGCGGCTTTGTACCATTCGCGCGTATCAGGGGTATCGTGATTTGAAATTAACACCGGAATTCTTTTGCTGACCAGTTTTTCCGCCATCTCCGCCAGGCGGGCCTGTTCGGCCGGGCTGAAGCTATTGGTGTGGTAGGCGGTGAAGTTCGCCGTCGCAGACAGCGGCGCATAAGGCGGATCGCAGTAAACCACCGAGTTTACGCCTGCCAGTTCCATGCACTCTTCATAGGAGAGGCAGTGGAACTCTGCATTCTGCGCTTTCTTCGCAAAATGATACAGCTCGTCCTGCGGGAAGTACGGGCGCTTATAACGACCAAACGGCACGTTAAATTCGCCGCGCAGATTATACCGGCACAGGCCGTTGTAACCATGACGGTTGAGGTAAAGGAACAGCAGCGCGCGGCGGAACGGATCCTGGCTCTGATTAAATTCCGTGCGGAACTGATAGTAAACGTCAGGGCTGTTGTTCTCTGGCGTAAACAGCTTGCGCGCCTCTTCCACATACTCATCGGTACGCAGCTTAACGATGTTATAGAGGCTGATAAGGTCGCTGTTGATATCCGCCAGGATATAACGAGAAAAATCGGTGTTCAGGAACACCGATCCCGCGCCCACGAAGGGCTCGATCAGACACTCGCCTTTTGGCAGGTGCTTTTTAATATCATCGAGCAGGGGGTATTTCCCCCCTGCCCATTTCAGAAAAGCGCGATTTTTTTTCATGCTGACTAACTGATTACACCTTCTCCGGCTGTGGAGAAAGCTCCGACAGCATCCTGCGCTTTAAACATTACTTCAGATCGGCCTGCACCTGATGAATCGGCTTCGCCCACGGGTTTTTCGCCTGAACGTCTGCTGGCAGTGTCGCCACGGCGCGCTTCGCTTCATCTTTGGAAGCATACACACCGCTCACCAGCACGTACCACGGCTGTCCGTTACGGGTTGTCTGATAAACCACGTAGTTTTTCAGATTCGATTTCTTCGCCCAGCCGTTGAGGTTGTCATAGTTAGACGAACTGCTCAACTGCAGCGTGTAGTTGCTGGACGGTGCAGATTTCAGCGAACCGACGTTGCCAGCTGTTTTACCTGCTGCAGCACTGGAAGCCGTCGCCGTCGCGGCAGGCGCAGCGGTGGCAGCAGGTGCCGTTGTGGTTGCCGTTGCTTTCGGCGCAGTCTGCGTGACTGACGCTTTGGCCGGCTCGCTCACGGCAGCCGTTTCAGTGCGTTTCGGCTGTGCCGGTGCGGCTTTCACTTCAGGCGCTTTTACCACGGCCTGAGGCTTGGTTTCACGCTTCGGCTCAATGACCGCCTGCTTACGTTCAGGACGCGTCGCAGTTTGCGTCTGGCGCGGTTTAGTTTCCGTTGCTGCCGTCTGCGGCTGCGCGGTAGCACCGTGGATCGGCGCGACGGTTGCAGGTTCAGTTGGCAGCGTAGAGTTAACCACAACGTTATCAACCTGCTGCTGGTTTTGCGGCTGCATCAGCGCATTGTTCAGGTCTCCCTGAACTTCAACACGCTGCTGGCCTTCGGGCGTGACAGGTGCCTGGCCCTGAGCAGGCGTTGATGAAACGGGCGGCAGAGAAACATCCTGCGGCGTCGTTGTGTTGCTGGCAGTCTGCTCAGCGGAAGTGGTGCCCGGCGCTGGCTGTGCACCATTCGCCTGATCCGTCGCATCATTACCGGAGAGGTTGATGCTCTTCTCTGCGGAGGCGGTTTGATCGGTTGAGTTGGTGGACGGTGCTTTCAGCGCGGAGCCAATGCCAACAATCAGCAGCACAAGCACCAGAACGCCAAGTCCCATCATGATGTACTGACGGGAGGCCGGTTTCTGCGCAGCGGCTTTTTTACGTTTACGCGGGCGACGCTCTACAGGCTGTTCGTCCATTGAATCTTCTTCGGACTCATAATCCTCTTCTTCTCGCTCATCACGCGCGTTGCGGCTGCGCGAAGGGCGACGATCGTCTGCATCCAGATCAACATCGTCAAAGTTGATCTGCGGCTCGTTATCACGTTCTGAAGATTGACGAGAACGACCAGTACGACGATCGCTGGGATCGGGTTTCAGCTCGTCTTCTGGTTTGAATTCATCCATTTAACACCCCACTCAAAGGCTTATGCCTACGTCTTTGCATTTCGCCTGAAGCTAAACGACCACCGATAACAGTGGCCTGACCTTTCTAGTTGTTACGCCAGCTGGCAATCAGCAATGGCGCCAAGAACGACATCGTGCGACACTCCGCCGCGCACTTCACTCTTCCCTATTGCAAGCGGGAGTACAAGACGCATCTCACCTGCCAATACTTTTTTATCGCGCATCATGTGGGGTAAATACGCCTGCGCCGACATCTCCTGCGGCCCGGTTACCGGCAAACCTGCACGTTCAAGTAGCGCAATGATACGTGCCGTCTCTTCCGATTTAAACTGCCCAAGACGTTCAGAGGTGCGGGCTGCCATGACCATGCCAGCCGCGACGGCTTCACCGTGCAGCCAGTTGCCGTAACCCATTTCAGCTTCAATGGCGTGGCCAAACGTATGCCCAAGATTCAGTAAAGCACGTAAGCCGGTTTCACGCTCGTCTGCCGCGACAACTTCTGCTTTCAGCTCACAACAACGACGAATGCAGTATGCCAGTTTCGCCTCATCCAGGCGCAGCAGCGCATCCATATTCTCTTCAAGCCAGTTAAAGAACTCGCCATCCAGAATAATGCCGTATTTGATCACTTCAGCCAGGCCAGAGGCCAGCTCGCGTTTCGGCAGGGTTTTCAGGCAGTCGAGATCCACCACCACCGACGCAGGCTGGTAGAACGCGCCAATCATGTTTTTGCCGAGGGGATGGTTGACTGCCGTTTTGCCACCGACAGAGGAGTCGACCTGAGACAGCAACGTGGTAGGGATTTGAATAAACCGAACGCCACGCTGATAGCTTGCGGCCGCAAAGCCGGTCAGATCGCCCACAACACCGCCGCCCAGGGCAAGCAGTGTTGTATCGCGACCGTGCGGTTTTTGCAGCAATGCGGTAAAGACGGTATCGAGTACCGTCAGGCTTTTATACTGCTCGCCATCGGGCAGAATCACATTGTCGACTTTTACGCCTGCCTGCTCAAGCAGGTGGCGCACGCGGTCGAGATAAAGCGGAGCCAGCGTCTCATTGGTGACCAGCATCGCCTGATCACCCGCTTTTAGTGGTAAAAAGGAAGCTGGGTCGTTAAACAAACCAGCCGCGATGGTGATAGGGTAACTACGTTCCCCGAGAGTAACTGTAATCCTCTCCATGACGCGACATCCACCTTTAATGCTTTTACCCGCAGGCGAGTGTATATAAAGCCAGAATCAGTTGCTTTCCAGCATATGAATAATCTGGTTTGCAACCACTTTAGCGCTCTGATCGTCAGTACGAATGGTCACATCGGCAATCTCTTCATACAGGGGATTGCGTTCGTCGGCCAACGCTTCCAGAACTTCGCGTGGTGGCGTTTCAACCTGCAGCAGCGGGCGCTTTTTATCGCGCTGCGTACGTGCCAGCTGTTTCTCAATGGTCGTCTCAAGATAGACCACTACGCCACGGGCGGAGAGACGGTTGCGGGTTTCGCGAGATTTCACAGAGCCGCCGCCTGTTGCCAGTACGATGCCCTGTTTTTCCGTGAGTTCGTTGATCACTTTTTCTTCTCGGTCACGGAAACCTTCTTCGCCTTCTACATCGAAAACCCAGCCCACATCAGCTCCGGTTCGTTTCTCAATCTCTTGATCAGAATCGTAAAATTCCATATTGAGTTGTTGAGCTAACTGACGCCCAATAGTGCTTTTGCCGGCACCCATAGGCCCAACCAGAAAGATATTGCGTTTCTCTGCCATTTTATCGGTACTACTAAGACTATTCGTTAATGGTAATCCCCGCTTCGCAGACACCCGGCGTAGCAGGACATGAACTGAAACCTCATATGCAATAGAGCGAGAGTCAGACTAAAAATTATCTCAATACTCCGGCTTGTTTGGCAACTGATTAAATCACCGCGCCGGACGCATAAGGTAATAAGACGTAAGTCCAACTCAAATCGGTACTCCTTGTATGCTAATTCATGCCCCACGTCAAACATCTGCAACAAACTGAATGCAAAATCATTGCGGGGGATCGTTACCCGTTAGTGAATACCGACCAGACGTGGCGTAATAAACACCACTAACTCACGCCGCTCATTATCTTTTCCATCATGGCGAAAAAGCTGTCCCAGCCAGGGGATGCTCCCAAGCCCGGGCACGCTGTCACTGCCGGTTTTGTTCTTTTGCGAGAAAATTCCCCCCAGCGCCAGCGTTTCTCCACTTTTTACCTCCACCTGGGTTTCTATCTCCTGCTTATCGATGGCAAGCGTTTCGCCATCGGCCTGCTGCAGCACCTGTCCCGGCATGTTTTCACTGATGTGTAGTTTCAGGCGCACGCGCCCACCGGGCAATACTACCGGCGTGACCTCCATTCCTAGTACCGCCTCTTTGAACTCCACCGAGGTCGCCCCGCTTTCACCGCTTGAAACCTGATACGGGATCTCACTCCCCTGCTTAATGCTGGCCGGTTGCATGTGCGAGGCCAGCAGCCGCGGGCTGGCAATGATATCGACCTGCTGTTTTTGCTCCAGCGCAGAGAGCTCCAGATCCAGCAGCCTGCCGTTAATCCGCCCGATGTTAAACCCCGCATGCGTGGTAGCACTGGCCACGGAAAGATCGCTGCCAAGCGTCGTGAGCTGTCCAACCTTGCCCGCCTCAGTGGCCTCGGCAAGATTCCACTTCACCCCCAACTCCCGCAGGCTTTTTTCATTAATGGTGACAATGTGCGCCGCCAGTTCGACCTGCTCGACGGGAATATCCATCTGAGCCGCCCACTGCTGCAGCGCCTCCAGTACCACCTGGTTATCCCTGATGAGTAGACGGTTGGTGCGTTTGTCGACAGATAAACTCCCCTTTGGGCTCAGGAGCTTTTCAGCCGCTTTTTGCAGTTCTCCGGCATCCGCATAAGAAAATGGGATGCTGTGCGAGACCAGCGGAGCATCAAGCTGTCGACGCGCTCGCTCCTGCTCTAAACGTTCCCGCTGTTCACGCTGCCAGGCCGCGGTATGGACATAATAAATACCGCCCTCCTCTCGTAAAACGAGTCCGGCGCTGGTGACTACCGTCTGTAACGCCTGCCGCCAGGGAACGCGCGTCAGGTTAAGCGAGAGCGTGCCGCCGACATCCGGCGATACCACCAGATTACGGTTCTCCTGCGCAACCAGCGCCTGTAGCACCTGAACCACCGGCACGTCATCCACCACCAGCGTGACCGGCTTTGGCGCGACTGCCCACAGCGGGCGGCTGAACGCCAGCAGCAACAGCACTATCCTTAACTTCATTTTTATCCTTTCCTTCTCGTTGCCACGCCCATTCTTCGGGATCGCATGTGTCACCCACATCAACAACCAGTTCCGTTTCATTGATGGCCGTTATCCGCCAGCCCGCCGGGAAACGATCGTGCTCTTTCAGACGATGCCAGCGCCGTTGCCCATCCAGCAAAATACCAACGCGCTGCTGCCCTCCCACCATTCCGCGGTAGTGCCACTGTGCCAGTTCGGCTGTGGCGCAGGGGTCGTCCGGCGGGCGAAACGGATCGCGCATGCCGGTCAACAGCAGCGCCGAGCAAACCAGCAGGTATCTCGCGCTATTTCGCATGTTCCAGCTCCAGCCTCAGGCGTAACGCCGTACTTTGTGGCGCAAGCGTGAAAGCAGCGACCCGCACATCCCGCTGCGCCAGCCGGGAAAAAAGAGGCGGGATCGCCTGCCACTCCGCCTCCAGCGCCAGTTCACCGCCGTTTTTCAACGGCTTCCAGTGAAGAAGCCTTGTGCCCTCTCCCTGAAAATCGAGCGGTGAAAAGGGCTTTATCTCCAGTGCCGTCCGGGTTTGCGGGCTAAACGGCACCTGACTGGCGGTGGGCCACAGCGACGCGTTAGTCCTCGCCGCCTGGCTCAACTGCTGCCGCTGATCCGCACACTGCCTCTCTGCTGGCCGGAGCAATACACCCCATGCAGTCAGGCCCATCAGGAGAATACCCAGCCCCCCACAGACCAGCCGACACCAGGGACGACTTTCACACCAGCGTTCTAGCAAGGTCTCCACGCATTACCCCTCGCTTTTCAGGTGCAAAGTGAACATCCAGCGCCCCTGGCTATCCTGCCGGAGTTCCCCCTCAGAACCGGGCGTAAAGCCGTCTATGTGCTCCAGCCCATTACGCAAGGCAGAAAGCGCCTGCAGGGTAGTGGCATATCCGATCAACATCAGAGCAGGAGGCTGATAACGCAGCTCTGTCAGCCATACCTGCGCAGGCATGGACTCAGAAAGTGACTCCAGCACCCGTTGCCATGCGCGGCGCGGCGGCGTGCCCGCAGGGTTCTGCACCTCTGCGGTGGGTCGCTGGCGAGACAAAAGACCACGCTGCACGGACTGCGTACCTGCCAGTTGAGCCTGCAGCGCGCGCAGCGTTACCAGATGATTCATCCTTATGCTAAAAACGGCCATCAGCATGAGCAGCAGTGCGCCGACAAATACGCCGCCCCAGAAACGCAGGCATCGCGCGCGCCGCTGCTGACGCCAGGGCAGGAAGTTGGTCACGTTCATTCAGGCACCTCGCTCATGGCCAGCGCCAGCGCGACGGTATAGTCAGCCCCGCATTCGGGAAGAGGCGCATGCCAGCGCTGCAGCGTTTCCCATGGGGACCGTTCGGCATCAAAGAACGCGATGTCATTCTGGTTGAGGGCCAGCAGCGCCGCCAGCTCAGTGACGTTTTCTGCTTCAGTGGTATAACGACGCCCCCACTTATGGCGCATAGCCCACAGCCAGTGATGCGCATCCCGCCAGGCGACGCACTGCGTCGGCGCTAACGCAGGCAGCAGGTTCGTCAGCGCGCTGGCATCCGGGGTGATGGTCGCCAGCCGCAAACGTAGCGTTTTCGCCAGGTCAAGAAGCGTTTCAACCTCTTTGTTTTGTGCGGCAGTCACGTGAAACGTATTGCTGAACGTGTCCTGGGTGTAGTCGAAACAGAGGGACTCTGTCGACATCTCCAGTTCGCGCGAAAGCGCCGCCCCCATCCACGAGAGCTGCTCGCTGTCGCGCAATGCAAGAGCCGGTCGGGGCAACGTTTTTTGCAGAGTCCGTGCAGCAGGAAAGGAGAGAAATATCCGGTGGTAGTGCGGGAGCGCTTTTCGCCAGTCGCGTAAGGCATCGGCCAGCGCTTCTGGCTGACAAATTTTGCCGTCACGAATGATGCCTTCGGCCAGAGAAATGGCCCACCAGCGGCGTAAGCACCAGCCGCCTCTCTCCCGGACCAGTGCCGTAATCAGGACCTTATCCTGTTGAATATGAACGCCCGTTTGCCATGTTTTGAAAGCCATGCTTCACGATCTCCTTATCGCCCGTCGCCTTGACGGCTATATCAATGAATCAGGCTTGCCTTTATACTACCGCGCGATTGTTTAGAAACTGCCCAAGTGAAACCAAATGGGAAATCTCCGGTGAAGTTCGTAAAGTATTTATTCATCCTTGCAGTCTGTTGCATTCTGCTGGGAGCAGGCTCGATTTACGGTTTGTACAAATATATTGAGCCACAGCTACCTGATGTCGCCACGCTCCGCGATGTGCGTCTCCAGATCCCAATGCAGGTCTATAGCGCCGATGGCGAGCTGATGGCGCAGTATGGCGAGAAGCGTCGTATCCCGCTGACCTTAAACCAAATTCCCCCCGTGATGGTGAAAGCTTTTATCGCCACGGAGGACAGCCGTTTCTACGAGCACCACGGTGTCGATCCGGTCGGGATTTTCCGTGCTGCAAGCATTGCGTTGTTCTCCGGTCACGCCTCCCAGGGGGCGAGCACCATTACGCAACAGCTGGCGCGTAACTTCTTCCTCAGCCCTGAAAAGACGCTGACGCGTAAGATCAAAGAGGTGTTCCTGGCGATCCGTATTGAGCAACTGCTGAACAAGGACGAGATCCTTGAGCTGTACCTCAATAAAATCTATCTGGGCTACCGTGCCTATGGCGTGGGGGCAGCCGCGCAGGTGTACTTCGGTAAGCCTGTTGAACAGCTCACCCTAAGCGAAATGGCAACCATTGCCGGTCTGCCAAAAGCGCCGTCCACGTTTAACCCGCTTTACTCGCTCGATCGCGCTACCTCACGTCGTAATGTCGTCCTGTCACGTATGCTGAGCGAAGGCTATATCAGCCAGAGCGAGTACGACCAGGCGCGTAACGACGTCATTGACGCCAATTATCACGCCCCTGAGATCGCCTTCTCTGCCCCTTATTTGACCGAAATGGTGCGCCAGGAGATGGTGAGTCGTTATGGCGACAAGGCCTATGAAGATGGCTATCGCGTGTACACCACCGTTACCCGTAAAGTGCAGCAGGCGGCTCAGGACGCGGTGCGCAATAACGTGATGGATTACGATATGCGTCACGGCTATCGCGGACCGTCGAACGTGCTCTGGAAAGTGGGCGGAAGCGCATGGGACAGCAAAAAAATCACCAGCACGCTGAAAGCGCTCCCAACCTATGGTCCGCTCCTTCCAGCCGTAGTGACGCAGGCCGATCCTCAGGAAGCCGTTGCGACGCTGGCGGACGGCACGTCCGTCTCCCTGCGCATGGACGGTATTCGCTGGGCGCGTCCATACCGTTCGGACACCCTGCAGGGGCCAACGCCGCGCAAGGTGACCGACGTGGTACAGGCCGGGCAGCAGATTTGGGTGCGCAAGTCAGGCGATGCCTGGTGGCTGGCGCAGGTACCGGATGTGAACTCGGCTCTGGTCTCCATCAACCCACAGAACGGGGCGGTAATGGCGCTGGTCGGCGGGTTCGATTTCAATCAGAGCAAATTTAACCGCGCCACCCAGGCGCTGCGTCAGGTGGGTTCCAACATCAAGCCGTTCCTCTACACGGCTGCGATGGATAAGGGACTGACCCTTGCCAGCATCCTTAACGACGTGCCGATCTCCCGCTGGGATGCCGGTGCCGGTTCCGACTGGCAGCCGAAGAACTCTCCTGCGGAGTATGCCGGTCCTATTCGTCTTCGCCAGGGTCTGGGGCAGTCGAAAAACGTGGTGATGGTGCGTGCCATGCGCGCGATGGGCGTCGACTATGCGGCAGAGTACCTGCAGCGCTTCGGCTTCCCGGCGCAGAACATCGTTCGCACCGAGTCGCTGGCGCTGGGCTCAGCCTCCTTTACGCCGCTTCAGGTCGCCCGCGGATACTCGGTGATGGCCAACGGCGGCTTCCTGGTTGACCCGTACTTCATCAGCAAAATCGAGAACGACCAGGGCGGCGTGCTGTTTGAAGCAAAGCCGAAAATTGCCTGCCCTGAATGTGATATTCCGGTCATTTACGGCAATACGCCGAAATCCGAGGTGCTCGAAAATAAGGACATGGAAGACCCTGCCGTTTCTCAGGAGCAGCCAAATATCGTCTTGCCGCAGCCGCAGCTGGAGCAGGCTAACCAGTCGCTGGTGGCGCAAATCGGCGCGCAGGAGTACGCACCGCACGTGATCAACACGCCGCTGGCGTTCCTGATCAAGAGCGCGCTGAACACCAACATCTTCGGTGAACCCGGCTGGCAGGGTACCGGCTGGCGAGCAGGGCGCGATCTGCAGCGCCATGATATCGGCGGTAAAACCGGGACAACTAACAGCTCGAAGGATGCGTGGTTCTCCGGCTATGGGCCGGGCGTGGTGACGTCAGTCTGGATCGGTTTCGACGATCATCGCCGTGATTTAGGCCGTACCACGGCATCCGGCGCGATTAAAGATCAGATTTCCGGCTACGAAGGCGGTGCCAAAAGCGCGCAGCCGGCCTGGGATGCCTACATGAAATCCGTTCTTGAAGGCGTGCCGGAGCAGCCGCTGACGCCGCCACCGGGCGTGGTGACGGTCAATATTGACCGCAGCACCGGCCAGCTCGCTAACGGCGGTAATAGCCGTGCCGAGTATTTCATCGAAGGTACGCAGCCAACCACACAGGCGGTGCATGAGGTGGGTACAGAGATAATTGATAACGGCGAGACGCACGAGCTGTTTTAAGCATAAAAATGCCCGGTAAAAACCGGGCAAAGAATTGCAGGCCGGGTAAGGCGAAGCCGCCACCCGGCTTTTTTATGGCCTACAGCCGCCCTTGCCCCTTCAGCCACTCGCGAACCAGGAATAGCGCGCTCACGTTGCGAGCCTCGTTAAAGTCAGGGTCTTCAAGCAGATCCATCAGATGCGCCAGCGGCCAGCGAACCTGCGGCAGCGGCTCTGGCTCATCTCCCTCCAGCGATTCAGGATAGAGATCTTCAGCCACCACAATGTTCATTTTGCTGGAAAAATAGGACGGCGCCATGCTCAGCTTTTTCAGGAACGACAGTTCGTTCGCGCCAAAACCCACCTCTTCTTTCAGCTCGCGGTTTGCTGCTTCAAAGACCGTTTCACCCGGATCGATGAGCCCTTTCGAGAACCCAAGCTCGTAAGATTCCGTCCCCACGGCGTATTCGCGGATCAAAATCAGATGATCGTCGACGATAGGGACAATCATCACCGCTTCGCGCGAAGAGGGGCGCATACGCTCATAAACACGACGCACACCGTTGCTGAACTCCAGATCCACACTCTCGACGTTAAACAGGCGCGATTTGGCGACAGTTTCAACGTGCAGAATGGTGGGTTTTTGTAGTGGTTTGCTCATCTTGATGGGGTCTTAGCAGTGTGAACTGGCGTTATTGTGCGATATGCCGCACGGTTTCGGCAATGTCAATTGTTCTTTATTTACATTTATGCAACGCAGCAGGGATCAATCCTCAATTCAAAACAAATGTCAAGAGGTTGAAATGTTTCCAGGAATTTGCTGATATCGCGCCATGACAGGCTTTGCTATCATCACCGGTCACTGGGATGCGCTTTAGAATGCTCAAGTTCGACTCCATACTTGCCGATAGCCAGCCACAGACTCTCATTCAATGTAAAGGTGCTACTGACTACACCTGTAAGATAAGTAAGATGGGGAAAGCATGAGCACCATTTTGATTGTTCTCGCTGCTATGCTGGTCAGCGCATTGATTGCAGGGTGGCTGTACAGGCGACGCATACAGCGCCGTTACCGGCTGCCCTTTTTAAATGCCTTCGCGGGTGCGACAACGCGTAAACTCACGCAAGACGAGCGCGATGCAGTTGAAAACTATCTCGAAACGCTGAACCGTTCTCAGTTAACGCCTGGGCCGACGGGAGCCACGACTGCACCTGTCGCGCTTAAGCTTAACGCGCAAAGTGACACCGTGCTCTGCGTGACGCGCTCCATCACGCGCTACGGCATTACGACTGACGACCCCAACAAGTGGCGCTACTACCTGGATTCGGTTGAGGTGCATCTTCCTCCGTCCTGGGAGCAGTACATTAACGACGAAAACAGCGTTGAGCTGATTCACACCGATTCGCTGCCGCTGGTAATCTCGCTCAACGGCCATACCCTGAATGACTATCTTCACGAAGCCCCGCGCTTTGCGCTGGAACGCGCGAGTTCAACGCAGGCCTCTATTCGTGGTGAAGAGACCGAGCAGATTGAACTGCTGAATATTCGTCAGGAGACGCATGAAGAGTACGCCCTGAGCCGTCCGGACGGTATTCGTGAAGCCATCCTGATCGTTGCCGCTTTCCTGCTCTTTTTTGTCTGCCTGCTGACGCCGGACGTCTTTGTCCCATGGCTGGCGGGTGGCGCGGTGTTGCTTCTTGCGGCCGGGCTGTGGGGGCTCTTTGCCCCGCCGGCCAAAACCTCGCTGCGGGAGATCCACTGCCTGCGCGGCACGCCAAAGCGCTGGGGCCTGTTCGGTGAGAACGATCAGGAGCATCTCAACAATATCTCACTCGGGATTATTGACCTGATCTACCCGCGCCACTGGCAACCGTGGATTGCGCAGGATTTAGGGCAGAAAACCGATATTGATATCTATCTTGACCGCCACGTTGTGCGACAGGGGCGCTTCTTATCCCTGCATGATGAAGTAAAAAATTTCCCGCTTCAGCACTGGCTCCGCAGCACGGTCATCGCCGCCGGCGCCGGGCTGGTGTTTATCATGCTGCTGCTTTTCGTGCCGCTGGATATGCCCATCAAATTTACCCTGTCGTGGATCAAAGGCGCGCAGACCATCGAGGCGACCAGCGTCAACCAGCTCGATGAAGCGGGTGTACGGGTGGGCGATACGCTGCGCCTGAAAGGCACCGGAATGTGTAATATCCATACTCCGGGGGCGTGGAACACGCGCCAGAATTCACCGTTCACGCCGTTCGACTGTTCGCAAATTATCTGGAACGACGCCCCGCCGCTGCCGCTACCAGAATCCGAAGTGGTGAATAAAGCCACGGCGCTGACCCAGACGGTCAACCGCCAGCTGCACCCGAAACCGGACGATGATTCACGCGTCAGCCCCGCGCTGCGTTCCGCCATTCAGAAATCAGGCATGATTCTGCTGGATGATTTTGGCGACATTGTCCTGAAAACCCAGGACTTGTGCTCATCGCAGGATGAGTGCATACGCCTCAAGAACGCGCTGGTTAACCTCGGGAACAGTAAAGACTGGGACTCGCTGGTGAAACGCGCCGAGGCGGGACGACTGGATGGCGTCAACGTGCTGCTGCGTCCGGTCAGCGCGGAATCGCTTGATAACCTGGTCGCCACCTCGACATCGCCGTTTATGATGCGCGAAACCACCCGGGCGGCTCAGGCGCTCAACAGTCCGGCACCAGGCGGCTTTGTGATTGCCAGCGATGAAGGCAGCGACCTGGTCGATCAGCCTTACCCGCAGGTAGCGCTTTATGACTACCCGGCCCAGGAGCAGTGGAGCCAGTTCCAGCGTCTGGCGCAGATGCTGATGCAAACGCCGTTCAGTGCCGAAGGGATTGTCACAAGCATCTACACCGACGCCAACGGCACGCGCCATATCGGCCTGCACCGGATGCCGGACAGCGCAGGATTGTGGCGTTACATTGGCACCTCTCTGCTGATGATCGCCATGCTGATCGCCATTTTCTGGAACGGTTTTATGGCCCTGCGCCGCTACCAGCGCTCCCGCACGCGTCTGGCTGAGATCCAACAATATTATGAGAATTGCCTCAATCCTAAGCTGATCCCCTCCTCTGAGAGCGTGATCTGATAACGTCGTTGCGCGACAAGATGTGCTACCCTGTCGCGCACGTTTCTTCTGGCTGGAGTTCCCCCCTATGCATCTTGATATCGACTGGCAGCAGGTCGACACCGTTCTGCTGGATATGGACGGCACGTTGCTCGATCTCGCCTTTGATAACTATTTCTGGCAAAAGCTGGTGCCGGAAACCTATGGTGAGCAGCAGGGTATCTCCCCGGCAGAAGCGCAGGCGTTCATTCGTTCGCAATATAGCGCGGTGCAACATACGCTAAACTGGTACTGTCTGGACTACTGGAGCGAGCGCCTCGGTTTGGATATTTGTGCCATGACCACTACCCAGGGACCACGCGCCGTGCTGCGCGAAGATACGGTTCCGTTCCTGGACGCGCTGAAAGCAAGCGGCAAGCGCCGTATTTTGCTGACTAACGCGCATCCACATAACCTGGCCGTGAAGCTGGAGCATACGGGACTGGCGTCGCACCTTGATTTATTACTTTCCACCCACACATTTGGTTATCCGAAAGAGGATCAGCGGTTGTGGCATGCGGTGAAGGAAGAGACCGGCCTGCAGCCGGAGCGCACGCTGTTCATTGACGACAGCGAGCCTATTCTGGATTCTGCGGCAACGTTTGGCATTCGCTACTGTCTGGGCGTCACTAATCCTGACTCTGGCCTGGCTGAAAAAAGCTATCTGCGCCATCCGGGACTGAACGACTACCGCCAGATGATCCCCTCACTGACCGTGAAGGAGACGCCATGAAAGAAAAGCCCTCAGATGGGGTAAGACTGGATAAATGGCTGTGGGCAGCCCGTTTTTATAAAACGCGCGCCCTTGCCCGTGAAATGGTTGACGGCGGTAAAGTGCATTACAACGGCCAGCGCAGCAAGCCGAGCAAGCTGGTTGAGCTGAACGCCACCTTAACGCTGCGCCAGGGCAACGACGAACGTACGGTAGTGATTAAAGCCATTACCGAACAGCGGCGGCCCGCATCGGAAGCCGTACTGCTTTACGAAGAGACGGCTGAAAGCGTTGAAAAGCGCGAGAAGACCGCGCTGGCGCGCAAAATGAATGCGCTGACCATGCCCCACCCGGACCGGCGACCGGATAAAAAAGAGCGCCGCGATCTGATGAAATTTAAACACGGTGAGAGCGAGTAACCCTCACCCGCACGAGAGATGAAAATGGCCCAACACGACCAATTACACCGCTATCTGTTTGAACAATTCGCCGTGCGCGGCGAGCTGGTCACCGTATCCGAAACCTGGAAACAGATTCTGGAAAACCACAACTACCCGCTGCCGGTGAAGACCCTGTTGGGCGAACTGCTGGTTGCCACCAGCCTGCTGACCGCAACGCTGAAGTTTGCCGGTGATATCACCGTGCAGCTGCAGGGTGACGGCCCGATGACGCTGGCGGTGATCAACGGCAATAACCAGCAGCAGATGCGCGGCGTAGCGCGCGTTCAGGGCGACGTTCCTGAAAATGCGGATCTCAAAACGCTGGTGGGCAATGGCTACCTGGTGATCACCATCTCCCCGGAGGAAGGTGAACGCTATCAGGGCGTGGTCGGTCTGGAAGGCGATACCCTGGCAGCCTGCCTGGAAGATTACTTCATGCGCTCCGAACAGCTGCCGACGCGTCTGTTCATCCGTACCGGTGAAGTGGACGGCCAACCTGCTGCGGGCGGCATGCTGCTGCAGGTTCTGCCAGCGCAGGACGCGCAGACCAATGACTTTGAGCATCTGGCGACGCTGACCGAAACCATCAAGGCGGAAGAACTGTTCAACCTGTCGGCGACTGACGTGCTGTGGCGTCTGTACCACGAAGAAGAAGTGACCGTGTACGATCCGCAGTCCGTGGAGTTTAAGTGTACCTGCTCGCGCGAGCGCTGCGCTGGCGCACTGAAAACTCTGCCGGATGAAGAGATCGACAGCATCATGGCTGAAGACGGCGAAATTGATATGCACTGTGACTACTGCGGTACGCACTACGTGTTCAATTCAATGGATATCGCTGAAATCCGCAATAATGCCTCTCCGGCAGATCCGCAGGTTCATTAATACGCTACCCCTCACCCTGCCCTTTTCCCTTTGCGGAGAGGGTTAGGGTGAGGGGCAAAAATCTCCCAAAAGCTGAATCGTTTTCCCTGTGTAACTCTTACGTAATTTTCTTACATGTATGCGATTACATTCACATTCTTTCCGATAAAATCACCACCTCTTAACCTTTTCGGAACATTTTCCCCAACCAAAAAGCGATTCCTGCGATAATCCGCCTGCACTGTGACTGGAGTCGCAGCGTTTTCCGTTAGTAAGGGTTTTATCCAGATGCACAAATCTATGAGCCCCGTCGCGGTTAACATCCCCAGAAAAACCCTACAATTTCAGGCAGTACATATTGGCTAAGGAGCAGTGATATGCGTGTTACTGGTTTAACCCCGCAAGATCTCAAGGCTTATGGTATTCACGACGTCCAGGAAGTGGTCTACAACCCCGATTACGATACGCTGTATCAGGAAGAGCTCAATCCAGCACTGGAAGGATACGAGCGCGGTGTGTTGACGAACCTTGGTGCTATCGCCGTCGATACCGGTATCTTTACCGGTCGTTCGCCGAAAGATAAGTATATCGTCCGAGACGAAACTACCCGCGATACGCTGTGGTGGGCTGACAAGGGCAAAGGGAAGAACGACAACAAACCGCTCTCCCCGGAAACCTGGCAGCATCTGAAAGGGCTCGTCACCCATCAACTTTCCGGCAAGCGTCTGTTCATTGTCGACGCTTTCTGCGGCGCTAACGCCGACACCCGCCTTTCCGTGCGTTTCATTACCGAAGTGGCCTGGCAGGCGCATTTCGTTAAGAATATGTTTATTCGTCCGACCGACGAAGAGCTGCAGGACTTCACACCTGACTTCATCGTGATGAACGGTGCGAAATGCACTAACCCACAGTGGAAAGAGCAGGGTCTGAACTCCGAAAACTTCATTGCCTTCAACCTGACCGAACGTATTCAGCTGATCGGCGGTACCTGGTATGGCGGCGAAATGAAGAAAGGGATGTTCTCGGTCATGAACTACCTGCTGCCGCTGCGCGGTATTGCCTCTATGCACTGCTCGGCGAACGTCGGCGAGAAAGGCGACGTCGCGGTGTTCTTCGGGCTGTCCGGCACCGGCAAAACCACCCTGTCTACCGATCCAAAACGTCGTCTGATCGGCGATGACGAACACGGCTGGGACGATGACGGGGTGTTTAACTTCGAAGGCGGTTGCTACGCGAAGACCATTCGCCTGTCTGAAGAGGCCGAGCCGGATATCTTCCACGCGATCCGCCGCGACGCGCTGCTGGAAAACGTCACCGTGCGTGCCGACGGCTCTATCGACTTCGACGATGCGTCAAAAACCGAAAACACCCGCGTCTCTTACCCGATCTACCACATCGACAACATCGTGAAGCCGGTGTCAAAAGCGGGCCATGCCACGAAGGTGATTTTCCTGACGGCGGATGCGTTCGGCGTGCTGCCACCGGTTTCCCGCCTGACCGCCAGCCAGACGCAGTACCACTTCCTCTCTGGCTTTACCGCCAAGCTGGCGGGTACCGAGCGTGGCGTCACGGAGCCAACCCCAACCTTCTCCGCCTGCTTCGGCGCGGCATTCCTGTCGCTGCACCCGACGCAATACGCTGAGGTGCTGGTGAAACGCATGCAGGCATCCGGCGCGCAGGCCTACCTGGTGAATACCGGCTGGAACGGTACCGGCAAGCGTATCTCCATCAAAGATACCCGCGCCATTATCGACGCCATTCTGGATGGTTCTCTGGATAACGCCGAAACCTTCACGTTGCCGATGTTCGATCTGGCCATTCCGACGGAACTGCCGGGTGTGGACACGCGTATCCTCGACCCGCGCAATACCTACGGATCGCCGGAACAGTGGCGCGAGAAGGCGGAATCGCTGGCGAAGCTGTTTATCGAGAACTTCGAGAAGTACACCGATACCCCGGCAGGTGAAGCGCTGGTGAGCGCGGGTCCGAAGCTGTAGTCCATGTCGGGTGGCGGCTTCGCCTTACCCGACCTGCAAAAAAGGGTGGCTCGTGCCACCCTTTTTTCAACTCTCTTTCACCTGCCCTCGCGTCACCGGAACCGGCAACCAGGCGCGAATGCTCAACCCGCCCCGCTCGCTGGTACCAATCTCCAGCAACCCGTTATGGTTATCCACAATACGCTGCACAATCGCCAGGCCTAAGCCCGTACCGCTGGTGCTGCGCGCGCTGTCGCCGCGCACAAACGGCTGGAACAGATGCTTACGCTGCTCGGGCTTAATGCCCGGGCCGTCGTCTTCCACCTGGAACCAGGCGCGGTTGAGTTCAGACCCGCTGCTAACCTTAATCCAGCCGTTACCGTAGCGCGCCGCGTTAACCACCATATTGGCCACCGCACGCTTAATGGAAAGCGGGTGCATACGAACCTGAATTTCACCGTCCTGAAGGTCAGTATCAATTTCACGCTCATAGCCACTTTCTGCGGCCACCACTTCGCCCAGCACCGCGTTCAGATCGGCCATTTCCATCGGCATCTCCTGACCGGTGCGCAGGTAGTCGATGAACTGCTCGATAATGGCGTTACACTCTTCGATGTCCTTGTTAATAGACTCGGCGAGATAACCGTCCTCTTCACCCATCATCTCCGTCGCCAGACGAATACGCGTTAGCGGGGTGCGCAGGTCATGACTGACGCCGGCCATCAGCAGCGTACGGTCATCCGCCAGCTGCTTAACGCCTGCCGCCATGTGGTTAAACGCGCGCGTTACTGAACGCACTTCAGAGGCACCATATTCGCGCAGTGGAGGAGGAATAATGCCTTTACCGACCTGGAGCGCCGCGTGCTCCAGGTCGACCAGCGGTCGGTTCTGGATACGGATAAACAGCCACGCGCCGCCTATCGCCAGCAGCATAATGGCAAGGGTGTAGCGGAACAGCGGCGAGAAATCGCCCTGATGGATTTCAGTCAGCGGAACGCGTACCCAGATGTTGGGTGACAGCCAGGTTTTCAGCCAGACGACGGGCGAGCTTTTGTTGACCTCAACGCGCACTTCCGTTGGGCCACCCAGCTGCTGCGCCATCTGCTGGCTGAGGAATTCATAGTGCTGCGCCCAGCGCAGGCCAGCATCTTCCGCCGCTTCATTGGAGTAAAGCGAAATGCCCAGTTCACGGTAGATTTCACGGCGAAATGCCGGGGGAACAACCAGCTGCGTGCCGTCCTCCAGCTGCAGTTTATCGGTCATCAGCATACGCACTTCGTAGGCCAGAACCTTATTAAACTGCTGGAGGCTCGGCAGAATCGCAAAGTTCAGCACCACCAGGTAGGTCGTCACCAGGCTGACGAACAGCAGGGTGACGATCAGTAAGAGGGTGCGGGCAAACGAGCTTCGCGGCGAGAAGCGCATTCGCCTCATGCTTTAGAGCCGTCCGGAACGAACACGTAGCCCAGACCCCATACGGTCTGAATATAACGAGGATGCGCCGGATCTTCTTCCACCATGCGGCGCAGGCGGGAGATCTGCACGTCGATGGAGCGTTCCATTGCGGAGTATTCGCGACCGCGCGCCAGGTTCATCAGCTTGTCGCGGGAAAGCGGCTCGCGCGGGTGGCTGACCAGCGCTTTCAGTACGGCAAACTCGCCGCTGGTGAGCGGCATTGGCTCATCTTCACGGAACATCTCGCGCGTGCCGAGGTTCAGCTTGAACTTGCCGAAGGCAATGACGGCTTCTTCCTGGGACGGCGCGCCCGGCAGTTCGTTCGCCTGACGGCGCAGCACGGCACGAATACGCGCCAGCAGCTCGCGCGGGTTAAACGGTTTTGGAATGTAGTCGTCGGCGCCGATTTCGAGGCCCACGATACGGTCAACTTCTTCGCCCTTCGCCGTCACCATGATGATCGGCATCGGGTTGCTCTGGCTGCGCAGACGGCGGCAGATAGAAAGCCCGTCTTCACCCGGCAGCATCAGGTCGAGAACCATCAGATGGAAAGATTCGCGGGTCAGCAGACGGTCCATCTGCTCAGCGTTCGCGACGCTACGAACCTGGAAGCCCTGCTCGGTCAGATAACGCTCAAGCAGCGCGCGCAGGCGCATGTCGTCATCCACGACCAGAATTTTGTAGTTTTCTTGCATTGTGTGTACTCCCAAAGGTTCGGATAGTCTTTGTAACAGCGTATTCTAAAAAAGTGCACGTATTCGACCAGTTAATTCTGGTATAAATTCTAGTCGAAATTGTTACAAAGCATATTTAACAGCAGCTTATCTGTTCATTTCATCACATAAATCATTATTAATCCTGTCTGTTACACTGTGTGGTACGTATTGTGCGCAAAACAGAGAACCGGCAGCAAAGGCAGCACCATGAAAACGCCCCTGATCACCCGCGAAGGGTACGAAAAGCTCAAAAAAGAGATGGATTACCTGTGGCGCGAAGAGCGTCCTGAAGTAACCAAAAAGGTGACCTGGGCGGCAAGCCTGGGCGATCGCAGCGAAAATGCTGATTATCAGTACAACAAGAAGCGGCTGCGCGAAATTGACCGCCGGGTACGCTATCTGACGAAGTGTCTTGAGAATCTAAAAATCGTCGATTACTCCCCGCAGCAGGAGGGCAAAGTGTTCTTCGGCGCGTGGGTGGAGATTGAAAACGACGATGGTGACACCCTGCGTTTTCGCATCGTCGGTTACGATGAAATTTTTGGTCGTAAAGATTACATTTCTATCGACTCCCCTATGGCCCGCGCGCTGCTGAAAAAGGAAGTGGGCGATTTAGCCGTCGTGCAGACCCCAGCCGGTGAAGCCAGTTGGTACGTCAATGAGATCGTCTACGTAAAATAGTCCGAGAGCGCCCTCCCCGGCTGGCATTTTGCCGTGTCAGCCCGTATAACTATCCCCTGATTTTTGACCCACAAGATGATAAAGCCATGATGAAAGATTCGCTCTGCCGCATTATTGCGGGTGAACTTCAGGCCAGAGCCGAACAGGTAGAAGCTGCCGTTCGCCTGCTTGATGAAGGGAACACCGTGCCGTTTATTGCACGTTATCGTAAGGAAGTCACAGGCGGTCTGGATGACACGCAGCTGCGTAACCTGGAGACCCGTCTGGGCTATCTGCGCGAGCTGGAAGAACGTCGTCAGGCGATCCTCAAATCCATCGGCGAACAGGGCAAGCTGACCAGCGAGCTGGAAAGCGCCATCAATGGCACCCTGAGCAAAACCGAACTCGAAGACCTCTATCTCCCGTACAAACCGAAGCGCCGTACCCGCGGGCAGATTGCGATTGAAGCGGGTCTTGAGCCGCTGGCCGACCTGCTGTGGAACGAGCCGTCTCACGACCCGGAAACCGAAGCGGCGAAATTCATCGACGCCGACAAAGGCGTAGCGGACACCAAGGCCGCCCTCGACGGCGCGCGCTACATTCTGATGGAGCGCTTCGCGGAAGACGCCGCCCTGCTGGCCAAAGTGCGTGATTATCTGTGGAAGAACGCCCATATCGTCTCTACCGTCGTCGCGGGTAAAGAGGAAGAAGGCGCGAAGTTCCGCGACTACTTCGATCACCACGAACCAATTTCGACCACCCCTTCCCACCGCGCGCTGGCAATGTTCCGCGGCCGCAACGAAGGCGTGCTCCAGCTCTCCCTGAACGCCGACCCGCAGTTTGACGAGCCGCCGAAAGAGAGCCACTGCGAGCAGATTATCATCGACCATCTCGGCCTGCGCCTGAACAACGCCCCGGCGGACAGCTGGCGCAAAGGCGTGGTGAGCTGGACCTGGCGCATCAAGGTGCTGATGCACCTGGAAACCGAGCTGATGGGCACCGTGCGCGAGCGTGCCGAAGATGAAGCGATCAACGTCTTCGCCCGTAACCTGCACGACCTGCTGATGGCCGCTCCTGCGGGCCTGCGCGCCACCATGGGGCTCGATCCGGGCCTGCGTACCGGCGTGAAGGTGGCGGTCGTTGACGGCACCGGCAAGCTGGTCGCCACCGATACCATTTACCCGCACACCGGCCAGGCAGCGAAAGCCGCCGTCGTGGTGGCGGCGCTGTGCGAGAAGTACAACGTGGAGCTGGTTGCCATCGGTAACGGCACCGCATCACGCGAAACCGAGCGTTTCTACCTCGACGTGCAGAAGCAGTTCCCGAAAGTGACGGCACAGAAAGTGATCGTCAGCGAAGCGGGCGCATCGGTCTATTCCGCCTCTGAGCTGGCGGCGCAGGAATTCCCTGACCTGGACGTTTCCCTGCGCGGCGCGGTCTCCATCGCCCGTCGTCTGCAGGATCCGCTGGCGGAGCTGGTGAAGATCGATCCGAAATCCATCGGCGTGGGCCAGTATCAGCACGACGTGAGCCAGACGCAGCTGGCGCGCAAGCTGGACGCGGTCGTGGAAGACTGCGTAAACGCCGTCGGCGTGGACCTGAACACCGCCTCCGTTCCCCTGCTGACCCGCGTGGCGGGGTTAACCCGCATGATGGCGCAGAACATCGTCGCCTGGCGCGATGAGAATGGCCAGTTCCAGAACCGTCAGCAGCTGCTGAAAGTGAGCCGTCTTGGGCCGAAAGCGTTTGAGCAGTGCGCGGGCTTCCTGCGCATCAACCACGGCGATAACCCGCTGGATGCCTCTACCGTTCACCCGGAAGCGTATCCAGTGGTGGAACGCATCCTGGCCGCCACCCAGCAGGCGCTGAAGGATCTCATGGGCGACAGCAGCGCTCTGCGCAACCTGAAAGCCGTTGATTTCACCGACGAAAAATTTGGTGTACCAACCGTTACCGACATTATCAAAGAGCTGGAAAAACCGGGCCGCGATCCGCGTCCTGAGTTCAAAACGGCGACCTTTGCTGACGGCATCGAGACCATGAACGATCTCCTGCCGGGCATGGTGCTGGAAGGTGCGGTGACCAACGTCACCAACTTCGGCGCGTTTGTGGATATCGGCGTGCACCAGGACGGTCTGGTGCATATCTCTTCCCTTGCCGACAAGTTCGTTGAAGACCCGCACACCGTGGTCAAAGCGGGCGACATCGTGAAGGTGAAAGTGCTGGAGGTGGATCTGCAGCGCAAGCGTATCGCCCTGACCATGCGTCTGGATGAGCAGCCGGGCGACACCAGCGCGCGCCGTGGCGGCAACGGCGGAGGCCGCGAGCAGCAGCGTCCGGCCACGAAAGCCACAAAACCGCGCGGGCGTGACGCGCAGCCTGCGGGCAACAGCGCGATGATGGACGCGCTGGCGGCGGCGATGGGTAAGAAACGCTAAGGTAACCCCCCTCTCCCCAAAAGGGAGAGGGGAATAAAATCCTCTCGAAATATATGAAACCGATTGCACACCCATATTTAAACCGCTATTTATCACTCCATTAACAAATACGCTTTTTATTCCTTCCCGGGTAATTCTGCAAATATTGAGCAAGGTCAATCAGACCGCAAATTAATACGATTAACAACATCCCGTCACATTTTTATTATTGCTGATAAAAACTATTCTCATTATCATCGCAGTGTAGATTATTTAACCTCTCGTGGAATCAGGCATTATGCAATTCACTCCAGACAGTGCATGGAAAATTACCGGTTTTACCCGCGAAATTAGCCCGGCCTATCGGCAGAAGCTGCTGTCACTTGGCATGCTGCCCGGCTCATCATTCCAGGTCGTGCGTGTGGCGCCGTTGGGCGATCCAGTTCATATCGAAACCCGGCGCGTAAATCTGGTTCTGCGCAAAAAAGACCTCGCATTAATTGAAGTTGAATCTTTATCCCGTTAACAAGCCAGCGGTTTCGGTGGGTCTAATACAATGAAAAAATTAACTATTGGCTTAATTGGCAATCCTAATTCCGGCAAGACAACCTTATTTAATCAGTTAACCGGCGCGCGCCAGCGCGTGGGAAATTGGGCAGGCGTAACGGTTGAACGTAAAGAAGGCCAGTTCACGACAACGGACAATCAGGTCACCCTGGTTGACCTTCCCGGCACCTACTCCTTAACCACGATTTCATCCCAGACTTCGCTCGATGAGCAAATTGCCTGCCACTACATTCTAGGCGGCGACGCGGATCTGCTGATCAACGTGGTCGACGCTTCGAACCTCGAGCGAAACCTTTACCTGACGCTACAGCTGCTGGAGCTGGGGATCCCCTGCATCGTGGCGCTCAACATGCTCGACATTGCGGAAAAACAAAAGCTGCGCATCGACGTCGATGCGCTCTCCGCGCGCCTGGGCTGTCCGGTGGTTCCGCTGGTCTCGACCCGCGCTCGCGGTATCGACGCCCTTAAGCTGGCGATTGACCGCCACGCGGGAAACCGCGACGTTGAGCTGGTGCACTACGCCCAGCCGCTGCTGCGCGAAGCCGAACGGCTGGCGCAGGAAATGGACAACAGCATGCCTGCAAAACAGCGCCTGTGGCTCGGCCTGCAGATGCTGGAAGGGGATATCTACAGCCGCGCCTATGCCGGACATGCGGCGGATAAACTGGACGTGGCCCTCGCCCGTCTCAGCGACGAGCTGGACGATCCGGCGCTGCACATCGCCGATGCGCGTTATCAGGCCATTGCGTCAATTTGCGACGTGGTCAGCAACGCCCTTACCGCAGAGCCCAGCCGCTTCACGGCGGCGGTGGATAAGATTGTGCTCAACCGCTTCCTCGGCTTACCCATCTTCCTGCTGGTGATGTACGTGATGTTCCTGCTCGCGATTAACATCGGTGGCGCGCTGCAGCCGATTTTTGACGCCGGTTCTGTCGCGGTCTTCGTACACGGTATTCAGTGGGTAGGTTACACCCTGCACTTCCCGGAATGGCTGACCATCTTCCTTGCCCAGGGGATTGGCGGCGGTATCAACACCGTTCTGCCGCTGGTACCGCAGATCGGCATGATGTATCTGTTCCTCTCGTTCCTCGAAGATTCCGGCTACATGGCGCGCGCCGCCTTCGTGATGGACCGCCTGATGCAGGCGCTGGGCCTGCCGGGCAAGTCCTTCGTCCCGCTGATCGTCGGCTTCGGCTGTAACGTGCCGTCGGTAATGGGCGCGCGCACCCTGGATGCACCGCGTGAACGCCTGATGACCATTATGATGGCGCCGTTTATGTCCTGCGGTGCCCGACTGGCGATCTTTGCGGTCTTCGCGGCAGCCTTTTTTGGCCAGCAGGGCGCGCTGGCGGTCTTCTCGCTGTACGTGCTGGGCATCGTGATGGCGATCCTGACCGGCTTAATGCTGAAACACACCATCATGCGTGGTGAAGCGTCACCGTTCGTGATGGAGCTGCCGGTGTACCACGTTCCCCATCTGAAAAGCCTGGCGATCCAGACCTGGCAGCGCCTGAAAGGCTTTGTGCTGCGCGCCGGTAAGGTGATTGTTATTGTCAGTATTTTCCTGAGCGCGCTGAACAGCTTCACCCTCACCGGTCAGGCGGCAGATAACATCAACGACTCTGCCCTCGCCACCGTCAGCCGCGTCATCACGCCGGTCTTCAAACCGATTGGCGTACAGGAGGATAACTGGCAGGCGACCGTGGGCCTGTTTACCGGTGCAATGGCGAAAGAGGTGGTCGTCGGGACCCTGAACACGCTCTACACCGCAGAGAACATTCAAGAGCAGGAATTTAACCCGGCGGAGTTTCACCTCGGTGACGAACTGCTGGGTGCCGTAGAGGAGACCTGGCAGAGCCTGAAAGACACCTTCAGCCTGAGCGTGCTGGCTAACCCGATTGAGGCCAGCAAAGGCGATGGCGAAATGGCGACCGGTGCCATGGGCGTGATGGGCGAGAAGTTTGGCAGCGCGTCAGCGGCCTACAGCTATCTCATCTTCGTTCTGCTCTATATTCCGTGCATCTCGGTGATGGGGGCGATTGCCCGTGAGTCCAGCCGCGGCTGGATGGGCTTCTCCATTCTGTGGGGGCTGAATATCGCCTACTCGCTGGCGACGCTGTTTTACCAGACCGTTAACTTCAGCCAGCACCCGCGCTACAGCCTGGTCTGCATCCTGGCGGTCATCCTGTTTAACGTGATTGTGATTGGCCTGCTGCGCCGGGCGCGAAGCCGCGTTGATATCAACCTGCTGGCGACGCGTAAAACCCCGGCCACCTGCTGCAACAGCCCGGCTGGCGACTGTCACTAAGGGAAAAAACAGATGGCATCGTTGATTCAGGTTCGTAACTTACTGGCATTGCAGGGACGCATGGAGGCAAAACAGCTCAGCCTTAGCCTGCATACCCCGCAGCCGATGATCGATGCCATGCTGGAGCGCCTGGAAGCCATGGGTAAAGCCGTGCGGATTCAGGAAGAAGCAGAGGGTTGCCTCTCCGGCAGTTGTAAAAGCTGTCCGGAAGGAAAGGCCTGTCTCAGGGAGTGGTGGGCACTGCGCTAATAAAGCCGGGCATTGGTGCCCGGCTTTATCGTATTACTTATAGACGTCCGCAGTAGCGCGTACGTTTTTGGTATATTTCTCAGCGCTGGTAATCACGTAGTAAGTGCCGCCAAGCTCATCCGCTTTCTTAGACAGCTCACGTTTCGCGTCCATCGGCGCAGTGGTGTCAGACGTAGAAATCTCACCAATTTTCGTCAGATTCATCCCGGCAACCTTATCTTTTTCCAGCTCTTTTGCCGCAAAGGCGCCAAATGACAATGACCCAATAACCAGAGAAGTGACAATACCCGTAACAAGTTTCATAGCCTGACTCTCCATAGGATTGTTGTTTTGATTATCGTAGGCAGAACAACCGCAACGACATCTGGAGTATGGTTGCGGTGTGTAACTTTTTCCAGGCAGGATAGAAAATAATCAGTCTAAACGTTGACTTAACGCAACCAACGCTGAACAAAATTCCGTCGGATGAGAGATAAACGGCGCATGCGCGGCTTTTGCTATGACATGTGATTCGCTGTCCGGCCAGAGGGAATCCAGAAGTGGGATCACTTTGCGCGGCACCAGCCCGTCGAGATAGCCATAGATGCGCAGGTGCGGCATGCTCAGCCCGGCCAGCGGCTCGCGCAGATCGGCCGTTTTCAGGATCTCCAGACCGCCGTTAAGCACCTCGACGTCCGGCATCGGCAGGGAGAGCACCACCTGCTTTAACGCTCTGGCATCCTGACGCGCGGTTTCGGTGCCCATCGTCTGCAAGGCGAGGAATCGCTCGACGGTCCGCTGGAAATCGTCGCTCAGCTGCTGCTGGAAGCCCGCCAGAACGTCAGGTTTGATGCCGGGCCACGCCTCTTGTGCGCTAAAGCATGGCGACGAGGCCACGGTGACCAGCGCCCTAACGCGCTCGGGCCAGGAGAGCGCAATCTGGCTTGCCACCAGCCCGCCCAGACTCCAGCCCAGCCAGATGGCATTTTGCGGCGCGGCGTCTACAACGTGCTGCGCCATTTCATCAAGCGACATCGCGCCAAAGCCACGGCTGCGACCATAGCCCGGCAGATCAACCAGATGTAATGTAAATTGCGAGGCAAGTTCCTCGCTTATGCAATGCCACACTTCCGCATTCAGGCCCCATCCGTGCAGCAGCACAAGATGGCAATTTCCTGTCCCTACGGTCTGCCACCACAGCGTATTCATCAGTTACTGTTCTCTTTTTCACATGGAGGTTGCACATGCTAACAGTGCCTGGCTTGTGCTGGCTATGCAAAATGCCGCTTGCCCTCAGCGCGTGGGGCGTCTGTTCCGTCTGCACGCGTTCGCTGGAAAGGCGTATCACAACCTGCCCGCAATGTGGTTTACCGGCGGCGAACCGCGATTTGCCCTGCGGCCGCTGCCTGAAAAAATCCCCGCCGTGGAGCGCGCTGGTGGCCGTGGATGATTATGTTCCGCCGCTGAGCGGGCTTATTCACGCCCTGAAGTTTTCCGGCCAGAGTTCGCTGGCGCAGCCCCTTGCCCGCCTGCTTTTGCTGGCCGTTTTACAGGCGCGACGAACCCGCGCTTTGCCGAAAATCGACATGGTGGTGAATGTCCCCTTATACCGACGCCGGCACTGGCGGCGCGGATATAATCAAAGCGACCTGCTCTGCCGCCCGCTCGCCCGGTGGCTGGGTTGTCGCTACGATGCCAGCGCGCTTACCCGCGTTCATGCCACCGCCATCCAGCATCAGCTCAACGCCCGGCTTCGCAAAAGGAACCTGAAAAACGCCTTTCGCCTTGAATTGCCGGTCCACGGCCTCCATATCGCCATCGTGGATGACGTCGTCACCACAGGCAGTACCGTTGCTGAACTTTCCCGACTGCTTTTGCAAAGCGGCGCCGCGTCGGTTCAGGTATGGTGTCTGTGCCGTACCTTGTAGCCCTTCTTCAATGGGCGTATGATTATACCCAGGTAATTTAGTCAACTATTAGGCCAAAGCTATGATCCGTATTTCCGATTCTGCACAAGCGCACTTTGCCAAACTGCTGGCAAATCAGGAAGAAGGGACGCAGATCCGCGTGTTTGTGATCAATCCAGGCACTCCGAATGCAGAATGTGGTGTCTCTTATTGTCCTCCGGACGCTGTGGAAGCAACTGACACTGCCCTTAAATTTGAACAGCTCACCGCTTACGTCGATGAACTGAGCGCGCCGTATCTTGAAGATGCGGAAATCGACTTTGTCACCGACCAGCTGGGTTCTCAGCTGACCCTGAAAGCGCCAAACGCCAAAATGCGTAAAGTCTCTGACGATGCGCCGCTGATGGAGCGCGTTGAGTATCTGCTGCAGTCCCAGATCAACCCACAACTGGCCGGCCACGGTGGTCGCGTTTCCCTGATGGAAATCACGGAAGACGGCCTGGCGATCCTGCAGTTCGGCGGCGGCTGTAACGGTTGCTCCATGGTCGACGTGACCCTGAAAGAAGGGATCGAGAAGCAGCTGCTGAACGAATTCCCGGAACTGAAAGGCGTGCGCGACCTGACAGAGCACCAGCGCGGCGAGCACTCTTACTACTAATTCAGTACCCGTCTGTATTGCCCGGTGGCGCTGCGCTTACCGGGCCTGACTCCCTTGCCTTCCCCCTCTATATGTTGACCTGCGTCTCATAATTCAAATTTTGCCTCACCGGGTGATTCTCAACCACGATATGTTACCCGTATCATTCTCGTGGGCACTCAACACCCTTATAACAGCCGACTAAACTTAACTGTTTCACAGGCATCAGTATGAGTGCCGTTAACCACTCTGTTCCCAGTTGGGACAACCGGAATTTGTCGTTGAAACAATGACGTTACCCATAACAATTCAAAGGCCAGGTAAATCATGCCATTAGTCATCGTTGCTATCGGTGTTGTGTTATTACTGCTCTTGATGATCCGCTTCAAAATGAACGGATTTATCGCTCTGGTTCTGGTGGCACTTGCAGTCGGTCTGATGCAGGGGATGCCGCTGGTTAAAGTTATCAGCTCTATCAAAGCCGGTGTCGGCGGCACGCTCGGCAGCCTGGCGCTGATCATGGGCTTCGGCGCCATGCTCGGTAAAATGCTGGCGGACTGCGGGGGCGCGCAGCGTATTGCCACCACGCTTATCGAAAAGTTTGGCAAGAAGAACATCCAGTGGGCGGTGGTGTTAACCGGTTTTACCGTCGGTTTCGCGCTGTTCTATGAAGTGGGCTTCGTGCTGATGCTGCCGCTGGTGTTCACCATCGCCGCCGCGGCCAACATCCCGCTGCTGTTCGTGGGTGTGCCAATGGCTGCTGCGCTGTCCGTGACCCACGGCTTCCTGCCGCCGCACCCGGGTCCAACCGCCATCGCCACCATCTTCCACGCCGATATGGGTAAAACCCTGCTGTTCGGTACGATTCTGGCGATCCCGACCGTAATTCTGGCAGGCCCGGTGTATGCCCGCTTCCTGAAAGGCATTGATAAGCCTATTCCGGAAGGTCTGTACAGCGCCAAAACCTTCACTGAAGAAGAGATGCCAGGCTTTGGCGTCAGCGTCTGGACCTCGCTGGTACCGGTGATCCTGATGGCAATGCGCGCCGTGGCGGAGATGATCCTGCCGAAAGGCCACGCTTTCCTGGCCGTTGCCGAGTTCCTCGGCGACCCGGTGATGGCAACGCTGATTGCGGTATTGATTGCGATGTTCACCTTCGGCCTGAACCGTGGCCGCTCCATGGATCAGATCAACGACACGCTGACCTCGTCCATCAAAATCATTGCCATGATGCTGCTGATTATCGGCGGTGGCGGTGCGTTCAAGCAGGTGCTGGTCGACAGCGGCGTGGACAAATACATCGCTTCCATGATGCATGAAACCAATATCTCTCCAATCCTGATGGCGTGGTCTATTGCTGCCGTGCTGCGTATCGCGCTGGGTTCTGCAACCGTTGCGGCGATTACAGCGGGCGGTATCGTTGCGCCGCTGATTGCCACCACGGGCGTCAGCCCTGAGCTGATGGTTATTGCGGTAGGCTCCGGCAGCGTGATTTTCTCTCACGTAAACGATCCGGGCTTCTGGCTGTTCAAGGAGTACTTCAACCTGACCATCGGTGAGACCATCAAGTCCTGGTCAATGCTGGAAACCATTATTTCGGTCTGCGGCCTGGTAGGGTGTCTGCTGTTGAATATGGCTCTCTGACTCTCCTGCTCGATCGGTTCCCTCTCCCCTTTGGGGAGAGGGCTAGGGTGAGGGGCAAATTACGACTTCTTACCCACCGCCTTTCTGCGCTTATCCAAATCTTTAATCAGCCTGTTCACCCCGTCATCGGTAAACATCGTCTCAAGCGTTGTGGACAGCTTGCGGCGCCAGTTCTTGTACTGATAGCTGGTGCCCGGAACGTTCACCGGCTCCGCCATATCAATCCAGTCTTCCGGCTGCAGGCCGAGCAAAGCGCTGTTGCTGTCGGCAATATAGCGCTGCAGGCCACGGTTGAGCGTTGGGGTCATTGCCATCAGCGACGCCTTATGTCCGGCACGCTTCGGCAGACAGCCATGCTTGTGCAGCGCGTCCAGCAGCCCCTGCTTCGCCAGCTCGCGGTCCTGATACAGTCCGCGCAGAACCTCTTCATCTGGATAGAGGCCCAGCGTTTTGCCGAGGGTCAGATCGCCGCTTTCCCAGTAGCCTCTGAGCGTAGGAAGATCATGCGTCGTCGCGACTGCCATTGACTGTTCAGGGTACGCTTTCGGCGCGCGGAAGGTTTTCTCATGGTCGTTTTCAAAATAGAGCACTTTGTAGGAATAAACCCCGCTGTCGCGGAGCTTGCTGACAATTTCCACCGGTACGGTACCGAGATCTTCACCGATCACCATGCACTGATGACGTTTACTCTCCAGCGCCAGGATCGACAGCAGATCGTCAACCGGATACTGCACGTACGCCCCGTGATCGGCCGTTTCACCGTACGGGATCCACCACAGGCGCAGCACGGACATCACGTGGTCGATGCGCAGCGCCCCGCAGTTCTGCATGTTCGCGCGCAGCAGGTCGATAAACGGCTCGTAGGCGCGCGCCGCCATCACGTGCGGATCCATCGGCGGCAGGCCCCAGTTCTGACCGAGCGGGCCGAGGATATCCGGCGGCGCGCCGACGGACGCTTTCAGGCAGTAAAGCTCACGGTCACACCAGGTTTCCGCGCCGCCTTCCGCCACGCCCACGGCCAGATCGCGATACAGGCCGATCGGCATCTTATAGCCCTGGCTCACCTGCCAGCAGGCGGCAAACTGGCTGTACGCCAGCCACTGCAGCCACAGGTAGAAGTCCACCTCGTCGGCATGATTTTTACAGAAGGCTTTGACTTCAGGGGTATCCACGGTCTGATACGCTTCCGGCCAGACCGGCCAGCCCCAGCGCATTTCGTCCTCTTTCACCTGATACGCGTGCAGCGCATCAAATGCCGCCTGCCAGTAGAGGCTTTCACCTTCCTGCATCACGAACTGGCGGAAGGCCGCCATCTGCTCGTCGTCGCGCTTCGCAAAGCCTTTCCACGCCAGGTGCAGAGCCGCCATTTTCAGCGCGGTCACGGAGGCATAATCTACCCAGTCCGCATTGCGGGCCTGCTTCAGCAGCTGCTGGGTGGTCTCAAGCTTCCACCACGCCTGCGCCTCTTTGCTGTTTTTGAAATCGTCTAACGCGTTAACGTCGATGTAAATCACGTTCAGCCAGCGTCGGGAAGACGGGCTGTACGGGCTCGCGCTTTCCGGGTTGGCCGGATAGAGCGCGTGGATCGGGTTGAGGCCGATAAACGCGCCGCCGCGCTCACCAACAGATGCCAGCATCTTTTTCAGATCGCCAAAATCGCCGATGCCCCAGTTGCTGTCTGAACGCAGCGTATAGAGCTGCACGCAGGCGCCCCACAGCTTTTTGCCTTCGAGCAATGCCTGCGGCTCATAGCAGCGTTTTGGCGCGACGATCACCCGGCAGTGAAAACGCTGTTCGTCCTGGGTGAGCGTCAGGCTGTGATAGCCCTCCGGCAGCTTTGCCGGAAGGTTTAACGTTTTGCCGCCGGTGGCGTGGCCTTTATGCTGATGCCCCTCTTCGGTGGTGAGCAGCCAGCTATACTCGCCGCGCCCCTCCACCGCCAGCGGCATCTTTTTGCCTGCGGTAAAGACCTTCACGTTTGGCACCGGAGCAACCGACGCGTTCGCGTCGGTTTTGTGCATGGCATCCAGCAAACGTCTTTTGGTGTCCGCACCAATAGACTGCGGTTTGCCGTGCGCATTGATGTAACTGAGGCTAATTCCCGCCGCCTGCGCGGCACTGTCCAGACGTTTACTCTCCATCGCGCTTCCTTAGCGTTTTGCCTGCCAGATACGGGCCTGATAATCACGGATTGAGCGGTCAGAGCTGAACATGCCGCAGCGCGCGGTGTTCAGAATGCACGCCCGGGTCCACGCCTCCTGGTCGCGGTACAGCACGTCGACCTGTTTCTGCGCTTCAACGTAGGCCGTGAAGTCCGCCATCACCAGGTACGGGTCGCCGCCGTGTTTGTCCATGCTGTGCAGCATCTGGTCAAACGCGTGCTTGTCGCCATCACTGTATTTGCCGCTTTCCAGCTCCTTCAGCACCGCATCCAGCACTTTGTCTTTTTTACGCCATTTCACCGGGTCGTAGCCTTTGGCCTTGATGGCTTTCACTTCTTCAACAGTATGGCCGAAGATAAAGATGTTCTCTTCACCGACCTTCTCGGCGATTTCGACGTTCGCACCGTCCAGCGTGCCGACGGTCAGCGCGCCGTTCAGCGCCAGCTTCATGTTGCCAGTACCGGACGCTTCTTTCCCTGCGGTCGAGATCTGCTCGGAGATATCCGCCGCCGGGATCAGCATTTCAGCCGCCGAGACGCAGTAATCCGGCAGGAACACGACCTTCAGCTTGTCGCCCACTTTCGGATCGCTGTTGATCGCCGCCGCCACTTTATTGATGGCGAGGATAATGTTTTTCGCCAGGTAGTAGCCCGGCGCCGCCTTCGCACCGAACAGGAACACGCGCGGCACGCGGTCGGCCTGCGGGTTCTCGCGGATCTCTTTGTACAGCGCCAGAATGTGCAGCAGGTTCAGGTGCTGACGCTTGTACTCGTGCAGGCGTTTGATCTGGATATCGAAAATCGCGTTCGGGTTGATCTCAATCCCGGTACGCATTTTCACAAACTCCGCCAGGCGAACCTTGTTCTCCAGCTTGATCGCGCGGTACTGCTCGCGGAATTTCGCGTCGTCGGCGTATTTTTCCAGGTTAATCAGCTGGTCCAGATCGTTGGCCCACTCTTTCTTCAGGGTCTTATCCAGCAGGCCGGCCAGCAGCGGATTGCACTGCTTGATCCAGCGACGCGGCGTAATGCCGTTGGTCACGTTGTGGAACTTAGTCGGCCACAGCTGGTGATATTCCGGGAACAGATCTTTCACCACCAGATCGGAGTGCAGCGCCGCCACGCCGTTAACGGCAAAGCCGCTCACCACGCACATGTTCGCCATACGCACCTGTTTGTCGTGCACCACCGCCAGCTTCGCCCAGACGGCTTTGTCGCCCGGCCAGGTTTTCTCCACCAGCGTTTTGAACTGGTCATTAATCTTGTTGATGATCTGCATGTGGCGCGGCAGCAGCGTTTTCACCAGCTTCTCATCCCAGCACTCCAGCGCTTCCGGCATCAGGGTGTGGTTGGTATAGGCGAAGGTGCGGCTGGTGATGGCCCAGGCGTCGTCCCAGCTCAGCTGATGCTCGTCAATCAGCACGCGCAGCAGTTCCGGGATGGCAATAGTCGGGTGCGTATCGTTAAGCTGAATGACTTCGAAGTCCGGCAGTTGCGCCAGCTTGCGGCCCGCCAGGTGATGGCGACGCAGAATATCCGCCACGGAGCAGGCGCACTGGAAGTACTGCTGCATCAGGCGCAGCTTTTTACCCGCCAGGTGGTTATCGTTCGGATAGAGGACTTTGGTCAGCTTCTCGGCGTCGATCCCCTGCTGCTCGGCGCGCAGGAAATCGCCGTCGTTGAATTTGGTCAGGTTGAACGGATGCGCGTGCTTCGCCTGCCACAGACGCAGCGGCTGCGCCACGCCGTTACGGTAGCCGAGCACCGGCAGGTCCCAGGCTTCACCGGTAATAGTGAACGCCGGTTCCCAGAGCCCCTGCTTCGTCACTTTCCCGCCGATGCCGACCTGCACGTCCAGCTGCGCGTTGTGGCGGAACCACGGGTAGGTATTGCGATGCCAGTCGTCCGGCGCTTCCATCTGGTGGCCGTCGGCAAACGACTGACGGAACAGGCCGTACTGGTAGTTCAGGCCATAGCCAATCGCCGACTGGCCGACCGTTGCCATAGAGTCAAGGAAACAGGCCGCCAGACGCCCCAGTCCGCCGTTGCCCAGCGCCGGGTCGATCTCTTCTTCCAGCAGGTCGGTCAGGTTAATGTCGTGCTCTTTCAGCACATCACCCACCTCCTGATACCAGCCAAGGTTCAGCAGGTTGTTGCCGGTCAGGCGGCCAATCAGGAACTCCATCGAGATATAGTTAACGTGACGCTGGCCTTTGACGGGCTTCGCCATGGGCTGAGCATCCAGCTGCTCTGCGAGCGCCCCGCTCACCGCCTGCCACCACTGGTGAGGCGTCATCTCGTTTGCAGCATGAAGGCCAAAACGCTGCCACTGACGCGTCAGGGCAGCCTGGAATTGAGCTTTGTTGAAGGTAGGCTGTGACATAGGGGATCGGCATCCTTTAGAAAGAAAACACAAGTTGGCGCTAGTGTGCCTGGCTCATTTCACCTCTTCCTCCTCCCGTGGGGGATTAGACAGGGAGGAGTGGCGGGGATGAGCGTAAAAGTGTGATCGAGGCCACTCTGAGAGCATAGCTTGAGTGTGCCCGGAAGATAAAAAAGTAACCGGGGAGAATGTCAAAGAAATGAAATGCGGTTTTGGATGAAATTAATCCACGCTGAAATGATTGCTTACGGAGAATAATATTTCAGCAATCGGGTCCTGCCTAAGGAGATTATTAATCTCACTCAACTTTACCCGAAGTTTATTAAATTCGACGTCATTATACCTTTCTGAAACCAGTTTCAGCCCAGCCTCGTGACATCCATACAAGCCAGCATTGACGCGGCATCAAAGCCTTTTCAAAAAAGTTCCAGCACTGGCCGGAATGTTTTGTGACAGAGTGCAAATTCAGAGCCACAAAAGCCAGACATAACTTGCAATAGTTCTCTTTCTGACCGACCTTATAGCTATTAATTACGAAGCGCAAAAAAAATAAATTCTCTCGTTCCCCACAGTGAAGTGAAACCTATGTTGATTCCGTCAAAATTAAGTCGCCCGGTTCGTCTTGACCATACAGTGGTCCGCGAGCGTCTGCTGGCTAAACTTTCCGGCGCGCATAATTTCCGACTGGCGCTGGTTACGAGCCCTGCAGGTTATGGAAAAACAACGCTCATTTCACAATGGGCCGCAGGTAAGAGCGATCTTGGCTGGTACTCCCTCGACGAGGGCGATAACCAGCAAGAGCGTTTTGCCAGCTATCTGATTGCCGCTATTCAACAGGCAACCAACGGACACTGCGTCGCCAGCGAGGCAATGGTGCAAAAGCGCCAGTACGCCAGTCTGTCCTCCCTTTTCTCTCAGCTGTTTATCGAACTGGCCGAATGGCATCGCCCGCTGTACGTGGTGATTGATGACTATCATCTGATCACGAACCCGGTTATCCATGAGTCTATGCGCTTCTTCCTGCGCCACCAGCCGGAAAACCTGACCCTGGTCGTGCTGTCACGCAACCTGCCGCAGCTCGGTATTGCCAACCTGCGCGTGCGCGATCAGCTTCTGGAAGTGGGCAGCCAGCAGCTGGCCTTTACCCACCAGGAAGCGAAACAGTTCTTTGACTGCCGCCTGACCTCACCCATTGAGGCCTCCGAAAGCAGCCGCTTGTGTGATGATGTCGCAGGCTGGGCCACGGCGCTACAGCTGATTGCCCTTTCTGCCCGGCAAAACAACAGCCCGACGCACCAGTCTGCGCGCCGTCTGGCCGGCATCAACGCCAGCCATCTTTCGGATTACCTGGTGGATGAGGTGCTGAACAGCGTCGATCCCTCCACCCGCAATTTCCTGCTGAAAAGCTCCCTGCTGCGCTCCATGAACGACGCGCTGATTGTGCGCGTAACAGGCTGTGAGAACGGTCAGCTGCAGCTGGAAGAGATTGAACGTCAGGGCCTGTTCCTGACGCGCATGGACGACCCCGGCGAGTGGTTCAGCTATCACCCGCTGTTTGGCAGCTTCCTGCGCCAGCGCTGCCAGTGGGAGCTGGCAACGGAATTGCCGGAAATCCACCGCGCCGCCGCCGAAAGCTGGATGGCGCAAGGCTTCCCGAGCGAGGCCATTCACCACGCGCTTGCCGCCGGTGACGCCAGCATGCTGCGCGATATCCTGCTTAACCACGCGTGGGGGCTGTTTAACCACAGCGAACTGACGCTGCTGGAAGAGTCGTTGAAAGCCTTGCCGTGGGAGAGCCTGCTGGAGAACCCGCGTCTGGTGCTGCTCCAGGCCTGGCTGATGCAGAGCCAGCACCGCTACAGCGAAGTGAATACCCTGCTGGCGCGCGCCGAGCAGGAGATGGAAAGCGAAATGGATATCACCCTGCACGGCGAATTTAACGCCCTGCGGGCGCAGGTCGCGATTAACGACGGCGATGCGGATGAAGCGGAACGGCTGGCGATGGTCGCGCTGGATGAACTGCCGCTGGCGAATTTCTACAGCCGGATTGTGGCTACCTCGGTGCACGGCGAAGTGCTGCACTGCAAGGGCGAACTGACGCGCTCCCTTTCGCTGATGCAGCAAACCGAGCAGATGGCGCGCCGCCATGATGTGTGGCACTACGCCCTGTGGAGCCTGATTCAGCAAAGCGAGATTTTATTCGCACAGGGGTTCCTGCAGGCCGCCTGGGAAAATCAGGAAAAAGCGTTCCAGCTGATTCGTGAACAGCACCTGGAACAGCTGCCGATGCACGAGTTCCTGTTGCGTATTCGCGCTCAACTGCTGTGGGCATGGTCGCGTCTGGATGAAGCAGAAAGCTGCGCCCGTCAGGGTGTGAACGTGCTCTCTGGCTTCCAGCCTCAGCAGCAATTGCAGTGTCTGGCCCTGCTGGTGCAGTGCTCGCTGGCGCGTGGCGATCTGGATAACGCCCGCAATCACCTTAACCGTCTGGAAAACCTGCTCGGCAACGGTCAGTACCACAGCGACTGGGTATCGAACGCCGACAAGGTTCGGGTGATTTACTGGCAGATGACGGGAGACAAAAAATCCGCCGCCAACTGGCTGCGCCAGACGCCTAAACCGGAATTTGCCAATAACCACTTCCTGCAAAGCCAGTGGCGCAACATCGCCCGCGTGCAGATCCTGCTGGGTGACTTTGAGCCTGCCGAAATTGTGCTGGAAGAGTTAAACGAAAACGCCCGCAACCTGCGTTTGATGAGCGACCTGAACCGCAACCTGCTGCTGCTCAACCAGCTTTACTGGCAGGCGGGCCGCAAAAATGATGCCCAGCGCGTGCTGCTGGAAGCCTTGCAGCTGGCGAACCGCACCGGGTTTATTAGCCACTTCGTGATTGAAGGTGAAGTGATGGCGCAGCAGCTGCGCCAGCTGATTCAGCTCAACACGCTGCCGGAGCTGGATCAGCATCGCGCCCAGCGCATTCTGCGCGAGATTAATCAGCACCATCGCCACAAGTTTGCGCATTTTGACGAGAACTTTGTTGAACGCCTGCTGAACCACCCGGAAGTGCCGGAGCTTATTCGCACCAGCCCGCTCACCCAGCGCGAATGGCAGGTGCTGGGGCTGATCTATTCAGGCTATAGCAACGAGCAGATTGCCGGTGAGCTGGCGGTGGCGGCAACCACCATCAAAACGCACATTCGCAATCTGTATCAGAAGCTGGGCGTGGCGCACCGTCAGGACGCGGTGCAGCATGCGCAGCAGCTGTTGAAGATGATGGGGTACGGAGTTTAGTTTTGTGCGGCCTGATGCCCTCACCCCGGCCCTCTCACTGTGGGAGAGGGAGAACGGCTTTTCAACACAACTCTAACTGCACATTATTATCCTTAATCACCTGCATTACGCCCGCCGGTGGCATCACGTCGGTGTAGACCGCATTCACCATGCTGATGCTGCCCATGTTCACCATCGCGTTTCGGCCAAACTTCGAATGGTCCACTACCAGCATCACGTGGCGCGAGTTTTCAATAATCGCGCGCTTGGTGCGCACCTCGTGGTAATCAAACTCCAGCAGCGAGCCATCGGTGTCGATGCCGCTGATCCCCAGGATGCCGAAGTCGAGGCGGAACTGAGAGATAAAGTCGAGCGTCGCTTCGCCGATAATTCCGCCGTCGCGGCTGCGCAGTTCGCCGCCCGCGAGGATGATGCGGAAATCATCTTTCTGCATCAACGTGTTGGCGACGTTCAGGTTGTTGGTCACCACGCGCAGGTTCTCGTGATCCAGCAGCGCATGGGCGACCGCTTCCGGCGTGGTGCCGATGTCAATAAACAGCGTCGCACCGTTCGGGATTTGGCTCGCCACTTTACGCGCAATGCGCTCTTTCTCGGCCGTCTGCGTGGCTTTACGGTCGTGCCAGGAGGTGTTGACCGAGCTGGACGGCAGCGCCGCGCCGCCGTGGTGGCGCAAAATACGGTTCTGATCGGCCAGATCGTTCAGGTCACGACGGATGGTTTGCGGGCTGACGGCAAACTGCTCGACCAGCTCTTCGGTGCTGACGTATCCCTGTTTTTTGACCAGTTCGATAATGGCGTCATGACGTTGTGTTTGTTTCATCAATTATCCCTGAGAATTATGTTCGTTTTCGCGCATGGAGCGTGTCGGCAAGCGCCATTGCAAGACCGACGGCGAGGCCGGTGACGTGCGCACCATTGGCGATAGACATACCAAACAGATCAAACCATCCGGCAATTAGCCATATTAACGCAAAGGCTATTAATCCGCGTTGTAAATAGATGCCGCTTTCCGGGTCGCGCTCCCCGCGAAGCCAGACGTAGCCCATCAAAGCGTAGACGACACCCGACAGCCCGCCGAACCACGGGCCGCTGAATTTATGCTGTACATAGCCGCTCAGCAGGGCGCTGATTACGGTGATGACAATCAGCTTGCCGCTGCCGAGCCGCTTCTCAACGATACCGCCGAGATACCACCACCACAGCAGGTTAAAGAGGATATGCATCACCGAGAAATGCATCAGCGCGTGGGTAAAGTAGCGCCAGACGTCAAAATCCAGCGACGGATCATACGGCCACGCCAGCGCGATCATCACGCTCTGGTCGCCCACCACGTTCATAATAATGAAGACGATAATGCAGGCTGCCATCAGCAGCAGCGTAAACGGGCCCGCGCGCTCGCGAATCGTGGCAAGGAAGGGAAAGCGGCTGTAATGCAGTCCGCTGCCGGTCTGCCCGGATTGCCAGCTGGCCGCCAGATAACGCGGGTCGCCGGGGTTCTCAAGGAAACGCGCCAGCTCCTCGTTGACCCGCCCTGCCTGGCTCTCATCGGCCAGCCAGACGTCGGTCTGAGTATGTTGCTGAATGGTCAGAATAACGCCCTGCGTCGCCATATAGTCGACAAACGCCTGGGCGACGCGCGGGTTGGTAAAAGAGGTGATCATCAACATGGGCAGCGGTCGCTTATTTCCACACAAAAGGGGACAGTATAGCGGGATTAGCGCTCAAACGCGTATTCCACTTCTGCCGGGAAATGACGATGCCAGGCATCAAAGCCGCCGTCGACGCTGTATACCGCGTCATAGCCTTGCTGAATCAGATACTGCGCCGCGCCTTTGCTGCTGTTGCCGTGGTAGCACATGACCATAACGGGCGTTTCGAAGTCGTTATCGCGCATAAACGCGCCCAGCGTGTCGTTGGTCAGATGAAACGCGCCCGGCGTGTGGCCCATCGCAAAACTCTGCGGGTCGCGGATGTCCACCAGCACCGCTTTTCCCTGGTGCATCTTCTGGTGGGCTTCTTCTACGTTAATACATTCAAACTGATCCATGGTGTTCTCTTTACAGTGGTCAACGACAAGATTTTACCCCGTAGTGTACGTCCTGGCGGCGGGTAAACGCCATTATGTTATCCATATCACTCTAAATTGTTTTTTTGATGTTACCAAAAGCGCGTTCCTTTGCTATTATGAGCGATATCGAACATTTTTGAGCTTTAACGAAAGTGCATGAGGGTGTTATGGAAACCAAAGATCTGATTGTGATAGGCGGTGGCATCAACGGTGCCGGTATTGCGGTTGATGCCGCAGGACGCGGTTTATCCGTGCTGATGCTGGAAGCTAACGATCTCGCCTGCGCGACGTCGTCCGCCAGCTCCAAGCTGATCCACGGTGGCCTGCGCTACCTGGAACACTACGAATTCCGCCTGGTCAGCGAAGCGCTGGCCGAACGCGAAGTGCTGCTGAAAATGGCCCCGCATCTGGCGATCCCGATGCGCTTCCGCCTGCCGCACCGTCCGCACCTGCGTCCGGCGTGGATGATCCGCATCGGCCTGTTTATGTACGATCATCTGGGCAAACGCACCAGCCTGCCGGGTTCGAATGGTTTGCGTTTTGGCTCAGAATCGGTCCTTAAGCCGGAAATCGTGCGCGGTTTCGAATATTCAGACTGCTGGGTGGACGATGCGCGCCTGGTTCTGGCGAATGCGCAGATGGTCGAGAAGAAAGGCGGCGAGGTGAAAACCCGCACCCGCGCGACCGCCGCCCGCCGCGAAAACGGCCTGTGGATTGTGGAAGCGGAAGACGTGGATACCGGCGAGAAGTTCAGCTGGAAGGCGCGCGGCCTGGTGAACGCCACCGGCCCGTGGGTGAAGCAGTTCTTCGACGACGGCATGCACCTGCCTTCCCCGTACGGCATCCGCCTGATCAAAGGCAGCCACATTGTGGTGCCGCGCGTGCATACCCAGAAGCAGGCCTACATTCTGCAGAACGAAGACAAACGCATCGTGTTTGTGATCCCGTGGATGGACGAATTCTCCATCATCGGGACCACCGACGTGGAGTACAAGGGCGATCCGAAGAACGTCGAGATCGACGAGAGCGAAGTGAACTACCTGTTGAAAGTGTATAACGCGCACTTTAAGAAACAGCTGTCGCGCGACGACGTGGTCTGGACCTACTCTGGCGTGCGTCCGCTGTGCGATGACGAGTCTGACTCACCGCAGGCCATCACCCGCGACTACACGCTTGATATCCACGACGTAGACGGTCAGGCACCGCTGCTGTCGGTGTTTGGCGGCAAGCTGACTACCTACCGCAAGCTGGCCGAGCACGCGCTGGAAAAACTGGCGCCGTACTACAAAGGTATTGGCCCGGCGTGGACCAAAGAGGCAGTGCTGCCCGGCGGAGATATTGGCGGAAACCGCGACGATTACGCCGCGAAGCTGCGCCGTCGCTTCCCGTTCATCACCGAAGGAATGGCGCGCCACTATGCCCGCACCTACGGCAGCAATACCGAGCTGTTCCTGGGCGATGCGAAATCGCTTGCCGATCTGGGCGAGCATTTCGGCCACGAGCTGTACGAGGCCGAACTGCGCTACCTGGTTGAGCACGAGTGGGTGCGTCGTCTGGACGATGCTATCTGGCGCCGTACTAAGGAAGGGATGTGGCTCAACGCCGAGCAGCAGTCTCGCGTGGCGCAGTGGCTGCAGCAGCATGCGGGGAAGCGTGAGCTGTCGCTGGCGTCGTGATGTAAAAAAGCCCGGTGGCGCCACCGGGCTTTGTTTTTACAACCGCACCGGATCAATATGCCAGATGTTCTCGGCATACTCCTTGATGGTCCTGTCAGACGAGAAATACCCCATGTTGGCGATGTTGTGCATCGCCGCGCTGGTCCACTTCTCCTGCTGACGGTACAGCTCGTCCACTTTATCCTGGCAGTCCACGTAGCTGCGATAATCCGCCAGCACCTGATAGTGGTCGCCAAAGTTAATCAGCGAATCCACCAGATCGCGATAGCGGCCCGGCTCGTCGGGGCTGAACACACCGGTCGCAATCTGCGTCAGGACCTGACGTAGCTCTTCATCCCCTTCATAAAACTCACGCGGGGAATAGCCTTTCCTGCGCAGCGCCTCCACTTCTTCGGTGGTATTGCCGAAGATAAAGATATTCTCTTCCCCTACGTGCTCCAGCATCTCGACGTTCGCCCCGTCCAGGGTGCCGATGGTCAGCGCGCCGTTGAGGGCAAACTTCATGTTGCTGGTGCCGGACGCTTCCGTTCCCGCCGTGGAGATCTGCTCGGAGAGATCTGCCGCCGGGATGATCAGCTGCGCCAGGCTGACGCTGTAGTTCGGGATGAATACCACCTTCAGCTTGTCGCCAATCTCCGGATCCTGGTTCACCACCTTCGCCACGTCGTTGATCAGGTGAATAATGTGCTTCGCCATGTAGTAGGCGGAAGCCGCCTTACCGGCGAAGATCTTCACGCGCGGCACCCACTCTGCGGTTGGATCGGCCTTAATGCGGTTGTAGTGGGTAATCACGTGCAGCACGTTCATCAGCTGACGCTTGTACTCGTGGATGCGCTTGATCTGCACGTCAAACAGCGCTTTCGGGTTTGCGACCACGTTGAGGTGCATCGCCAGCCAGACCGCCAGACGTTTCTTGTTCAGCAGCTTGGCTTCCCGCACTGCCTTGTTCACCGTCGGGAAATCAATATGCTGCTTAAGCTCGCTCAGCTGGCTCAAATCGGTGCGCCAGGTGCGGCCGATATTCTCATCCAGCACGTCAGAGAGCGGCTGGTTGGCCAGCGCCAGCCAGCGGCGCGGCGTAACGCCGTTGGTGACGTTGCAGAAGCGTGTCGGGAAGATCTTCGCGAAGTCCGCAAACAGGGACTGCACCATCAGGTTCGAGTGCAGCTCGGACACCCCGTTGACCTTGTGGCTGATGACAACCGCCAGCCAGGCCATGCGCACGCGACGACCGTTGGATTCATCAATGATCGAGGCACGGCTCAGCAGCCCGGTATCGTTCGGGTACTGCTCCTGCAGCGTCTTGAGGAAGTAGTCGTTGATCTCGAAGATGATTTGCAGGTGGCGCGGCAGAATTTTGCCGAGCATGTCCACCGGCCAGGTCTCCAGCGCTTCGCTCATCAGGGTGTGATTGGTGTAGGAGAACACCTGGCACGTCACCTCAAACGCGTCGTCCCAACTGAACTTGTGCTCGTCGATCAGCAGGCGCATCAGCTCGGGAATGGAGAGCACCGGATGGGTGTCGTTAAGGTGAATCGCGGTTTTCTCCGCCAGGTTGGCGTAGGTTTTGTGCAGCTGATGGTGACGGCTGAGGATGTCCTGAATCGTCGCGGAGACGAGGAAATACTCCTGACGCAGGCGCAGCTCGCGCCCGGAGTAGGTTGAGTCATCCGGGTACAGCACGCGGGAGACGTTCTCGGAGTGGTTTTTATCTTCCACCGCCGCAAAGTAGTCGCCCTGGTTAAATTTACCGAGGTTGATTTCGCTACTCGCCTGGGCGTTCCACAGGCGCAGCGTATTGGTCGCATCGGTGTCATAGCCGGGGATGATCTGATCATAGGCCACGGCGAGGATCTCTTCGGTTTCCACCCAGCGGGACTTTTTCCCTTCCTGCTGAATGCGTCCGCCAAAGCGCACCTTGTAGCGCGTGTTGTGGCGCTTGAACTCCCACGGGTTGCCGTATTCCAGCCAGTAGTCCGGGGACTCTTTCTGGCGGCCGTCAACGATGTTCTGCTTGAACATGCCGTAGTCGTAGCGAATACCGTAGCCGCGCCCCGGCAGCGCCAGCGTTGCCAGCGAGTCAAGGAAGCAGGCGGCAAGACGGCCGAGACCGCCGTTACCCAGCCCCGGGTCGTTCTCTTCGTCAATCAGCTCTTCTAAATCCAGCCCCATCTCTTCCAGCGCGGTTTTGACGTCGTCGTAGATACCGAGCGACAGCAGCGCGTTGGAGAGGGTGCGGCCAATCAAAAATTCCATCGACAGGTAGTAAACCTGCCGCGTCTCCTGCGAAAGCTGGGCGCGGTTAGAGCGCAGCCAGCGTTCGACCATGCGGTCACGCACCGCAAACAGGGTGGCGTTCAGCCACTCGTGTTTGTTGGCGATGACCGGATCTTTCCCGATGGTAAACATCAGCTTGTAGGCGATGGAGTGCTTTAACGCCTCAACGCTGAGCGTGGGGGAAGAGTAGCTAAATGGAGCGTTCATATCAGTAACTTCGCCTCGTTACATCAAGCGTTGATAAAGGTCGCGGTACGACTGCGCCGCAACGTGCCAGCTAAAGTCCATGGACATCGCCTGACGCTGAACGTAACGCCACAGGGATGGACGGGACCACAAGACGAACGCACGCCGAATCGCCCGAAGCAGCGACCAGGCATTACTGTCTTCAAAGACAAACCCGCTGGCGATACCATCCGCCAGGTTTTCCAGAGAGCTATCCGACACCGTATCCGCCAGCCCGCCCGTGCGGCGCACCAGCGGCAGCGTGCCGTATTTCAGGCCGTAGAGCTGCGTCAGGCCGCAGGGTTCGAAACGGCTTGGCACCAGAATCACGTCCGCGCCGCCCATAATGCGGTGCGAGAACGCTTCGTGATAGCCAATCTGCACGCCCACCTGCCCCGGATGTTCCGCGGCGGCGGCGAGGAAACCTTCCTGCAGCACCGGGTCGCCCGCGCCGAGCAGCGCCAGCTGTCCGCCCTGCTCCAGTAAACCGGGCAGCGCCTCCAGCACCAGATCCAGCCCTTTCTGGCTGGTCAGGCGGCTGACCACCGCAAACAGCGGCACCTTGTCGTTGACCTTCAGCCCCATCGCAATTTGCAGCTGGCGTTTGTTTTCAGCTTTATCTTCCACCGAGTCGCGGCCATAGCGCGCGGCAAGCAGGAGATCGGTTTCAGGGCTCCAGATCTGCTCATCCACGCCGTTCAGAATGCCCGACAGGCGGCCTTCACGATGGCGCTGCTGCAGCAGCCCTTCCAGACCGTAGCCAAACTCCGGCTGGGTAATTTCACGCGCGTAGGTGGGGCTCACCGCCGTGATGTGGTCGGCGTAGTACAGCCCGGCCTTCAGGAACGAAATTTGCCCGTTGAACTCCAGCCCGTGCATGTTATAGAACGACCATGGCAGATCGATGTCATTCATATGATGCGCATAGTACATGCCCTGATACGCCAGGTTGTGCACCGTAAACACCGATTTTGCCGGATGCCCTTTTGCCGCCAGATACGCTGGCGTCAGCCCGGCGTGCCAGTCGTGCGCGTGGACCACATCCGGACGCCAGAATGGATCCAGCCCGACGGCCATCTCCGCCCCCACCCAGCCGAGCAGCGCAAAGCGCAGCACGTTGTCGGTATAGGCGAACAGGTTGGTATCGTGATACGGGCTGCCCGGACGGTCGTACAGATGCGGCGCGTCGATCAGGTAGATCCCTACGCCGTTGTAATGCCCAAACAGCAGGGTGATGCGTCCGGCAAACGTTTCACGGCGGGTCACCACCTTTGCATCAGGTATGCCGCGCCGGATATCCGGAAAGGCGGGCAGCAGGACGCGGGTATCGACTCCACCGGCGATTTGCGCCGCCGGTAATGCACCAAGAACATCCGCCAGGCCGCCCGTTTTTAACAACGGGAACATCTCAGAACATACGTGTAAAACCTGCATCATCGCTCCTGTTTGATCTGCAGCTTCCGCAACATTTCCCGTGTGACTAACACGATCCCCTCTTCAGAACGGTAGAAGCGACGCGCATCTTCTTCCGCGTTTTCACCAATCACCATTCCCTCAGGAATGACGCAGGCACGGTCGATCACGCAGCGACGCAGACGACACGAACGCCCTACCCAGACATCCGGCAGCAGAACCGCCGAATCGATATTACAGAATGAGTTTATACGCACGCGCGGGAACAGCACGGACTGCACCACCACCGAACCGGAGATGATGCACCCGCCGGAGACCAGCGAGTTCAGGGTCATGCCGTGGCTGCCGGAGCGGTCCTGCACGAACTTCGCCGGCGGCAGGGATTCCATGTGGGTACGAATCGGCCAGTTCTGGTCGTACATATCCAGCTCAGGCGTCACGGACGCCAGATCGAGGTTGGCTTTCCAGTACGCTTCCAGGGTTCCCACATCACGCCAGTATGGCTCCGCATTCGGATCGGACTGCACGCAGGACAATGGGAAGGGATGTGCATAGGCCATGCCAGCTTTGGTAATTTTCGGGATGATGTCTTTACCGAAGTCGTGGCTGGAGCTTTCGTCTTTGTCGTCTTCTTCGAGCAGCTCATAAAGATAATCTGCATCAAAGACATAGATCCCCATGCTGGCGAGCGATTTGGTGTCATCGCCCGGCATGGTTGGCGGGTTCGCCGGTTTTTCAACGAAGTCGATAATCTTGTCGTCCGCATCCACGTGCATCACGCCAAACGCCGTCGCCTCGGCAACGGGCACCGGCAGACACGCCACGGTGCAGCGCGCCCCTTTTTCGACGTGGTCGATAAGCATGTGCGAGTAATCCTGCTTGTAGATGTGGTCACCCGCGAGGATCACGATGTATTCCGCGCTGTAGCGGCGAATAATGTCGAGGTTTTGGGTCACCGCATCCGCCGTGCCGCGGTACCAGTTTTCCCCGTGTACGCGCTGCTGCGCCGGGAGCAGATCGACAAACTCGTTCATCTCTTCGCTGAAGAATGACCAGCCGCGCTGAATGTGCTGTACCAGGGTGTGCGACTGATACTGAGTAATGACGCCAATGCGGCGAATGCCCGAGTTCAGGCAGTTTGAGAGCGCAAAGTCGATAATGCGGAACTTACCACCAAAGTGAACGGCCGGCTTGGCGCGCTTGATGGTCAAATCTTTCAGACGGGTACCACGCCCGCCCGCAAGTATCAGGGCAACGGTTTTTAATGGTAGCTGGCGCGCCAACATTAACGGATCGTTCTTCTCTAATCTAACCATGACTAACTCCTTTTTTATCATCTTTGGAATACGCACACTCCGTGCGCAGGCCCGTGCCAGACAGCCATTACTACCGGATTATCCGCTCCGGCAAAGGGGGGAACAGCTCGCCACTCCCCGTCAGGTAAAACAATCTCTGCGACGTCGTCCGTCGCGTTCAGCGTCACCAGCCACTTATCCGAAAGCAGGATTTGCAGGCAGGTGATGCCGTGTTGCCACTCTTGCGCGCTCAACGGCTGCGCGTCTTTATTCAGCCAGCTAACGTTGCCGTCGCCCTCTTCCCACCAGCTGTCGGCGGTAAGGGCGGGGATCTGCTGGCGAAGGTGGATCAGCGCCGCGGTGAAATGGGTCAACCCGCTGTTCGCCTCCCCCCAGTCGAGCCAGGTTAAGGTATTGTCCTGGCAATAGGCGTTGTTATTGCCGTGCTGGCTGTGGCCGTACTCGTCGCCCGCCAGCAGCATCGGCGTGCCCTGAGACAGCAAAAGCGTCGTCAGCAGCGCATGAACGCTGGCGCGTCGCCGCTCGATCACATCCAGACTTCCGCCTAACCCTTCTATACCATGATTGAAGCTATGGTTATTGTTAGTGCCATCGCGATTCTCTTCGCCGTTGGCCTCATTGTGTTTCTGATTGAAACAAACGCAGTCGCGCAGCGTAAAACCGTCATGCGCCGTCACCAGGTTGATGGTGGCCGACGGACGTTTTCCGTCGCGCTTAAAGAGATCGCTGGAGCCGGCAAAGCGTCCGGCGAACTCGCCCAGCGACAAATCGCGCGCCAGCCAGAAGCGGCGGATGGCATCGCGGTAGTGGTCGTTCCACTCGGCAAACAGCGGCGGGAAGTTCCCCACCTGATAACCGCCTTCACCAATGTCCCAGGGTTCCGCAATCAGCTTCACCGTTGAGAGCACCGGGCAGTTTTTTATCGCCTCAAACAGCGGCGCCTGCTGGCTAAATGCTGGAGTGCGCCCCATCACCGGCGCCAGGTCGAAACGAAAACCGTCCACGTGGAACGTTTCAACCCAGTATTTCAGGCACTCGTACGCGTAATGCGTGACCGCCGGATGGCTGAGGTTGAGGGTGTTACCGCACCCGGTCCAGTTCTCGTAATCACCATCTTCCCTGATCCAATAATAGCTACGGTTATCGATTCCGCGCTGTGAGAGCGTCGGGCCGTCAAGATCGCTTTCCGCACTGTGGTTCAGCACCACGTCCAGAATGACCTCAATGCCCGCGGCGTGGAGTGCCTTCACCGCGTCGCGAAACTCGTCCCGCGCTTTCTCCGGATGCACCGCGTAGCGCGGGTCGAGAGCGAACATCGCCAGCGGGTTGTAGCCCCAGTAGTTGCTTAACCCAAGACGCTGAAGACGCGGCTCGCTGGCGAAATGCGCCACCGGAAGCAGCTCCAGCGCGGTGATGCCCAAATGCTTCAGGTAAGCGACCATGGTCGGATGCCCCAGCGCTTTGTAGGTGCCGCGCATCTCTTTGGGGATCGACGGGTGCAGGTAGGTCAGCCCTTTGACGTGCGCTTCATAGATGACGGTGTTACCCCACGGCGTGCGCGGCGGGGCATCGTCTTCCCAGTCGTAGAGATCGTGCACCACCGCGCTTTTCGGCGCGACGGGCGCGCTGTCGCGGTGGTCCGGTTCGCCGTAGCCGACGTGGAACAGCGGGTCGTCTTTAAACTCGCCGTCCACGCGGCGCGCGCACGGGTCAATCAGCAGCTTCGCCGGGTTAAACCAGTGCCCCTGAGAAGGCTCCCACAGGCCGTGTACGCGAAAACCGTAGTGCATTCCCGGACGCCCGCCGGACAGGTAACCGTGCCAGATGTCTCCCGTGCGGGACGGTAAATCGTAACGGTGCTCGTTACCCTCCCCGTCAAACACGCAGAGCTCCACCCGCTCCGCGTGAGCAGAAAAGAGCGTGAAGTTCACACCCTTTCCGTCAAAACTCGCGCCGAGCGGTTCGGGTTTACCTGCCGTAAGCTGCGTCATTCTCCCTCCCGCATCAGCCAGATGGTGCCAAGCGGCGGCAGCGTCAGGCTCAGGGAGTTTGGACGCCCGTGGCTTTCAATCGCATCGCTCTGCACCAGCCCGCCATTACCGGCGTTACTGCCGTGGTAATGCATGGAATCGGTATTCAGGATCTCGCGCCATTTGCCCGGCTGGTTAATGCCGAAGCGGTAGTGTTCGCGCGGCACCGGCGTGAAGTTGCTGGCGACGATAATCTCGTTGCCCGCTTTATCGCGACGTACAAAGACAAACACCGAGCGCTCGTGGTCGTCCACCACCAGCCACTCAAAGCCGTACGGGTCGAAGTCCAGCTCGTGTAGCGCTTTGTGGTGGCGGTAGGTCAGGTTCAGGTCGCGCACCAGACGCTGTACGCCGTGGTGCCAGTTGTCGCCGCCCTCCAGCAGATGCCAGTCGAGGCTGGTGTCGTGGTTCCACTCGCGACCCTGGGCGAACTCATTGCCCATAAACAGCAGCTTTTTGCCCGGGAAGGCAAACATCCAGCCGTAGTAGGCGCGCAGGTTGGCAAACTTCTGCCACGCGTCGCCCGGCATGCGGTCGAGAATGGATTTTTTGCCGTGCACCACTTCATCGTGCGACAGCGGCAGCATGAAGTTTTCGGTGTAGTTGTAGAGCAGCCCGAAGGTGAGCTTATCGTGGTGATACTGACGATAAACCGGGTCGAGCTTCATGTAGTCGAGCGTGTCGTGCATCCAGCCCAGGTTCCACTTGTACCAGAACCCCAGGCCGCCTGATGACGGAGGGCGGGAGACGCCCGCAAAATCCGTCGACTCTTCCGCCATGGTCACGGCGCCTTCCACCTGCTCGCCAATGATGCGGTTGGTGTTGCGCAGAAACTCAATCGCTTCGAGGTTTTCACGGCCGCCATACTCGTTCGGGATCCACTCCCCCTCTTTGCGGCTGTAGTCGCGGTAGATCATCGAGGCCACCGCATCCACGCGCAGGGCATCAATGCCGAAGCGTTCGATCCAGTACAGCGCATTCCCCACCAGGTAATTCGACACTTCACGGCGACCGTAGTTGTAGATGAGCGTGTTCCAGTCCTGGTGATAGCCTTCGCGCGGGTCGCTGTGCTCGTACAGCTTCGTGCCGTCGAACTCTGCCAGCGCAAAATCGTCCGACGGGAAATGGCCCGGCACCCAGTCGAGGATCACGTTCAGCCCGGCGGCGTGCGCGGCATCAATGAAATAGCGGAAATCATCGCGCGTGCCGAAGCGCCGCGTGGGCGCATACAGCCCGGTGGGCTGATAGCCCCAGCTGCCGTCGAACGGGTGCTCGTTAACCGGCAGCAGTTCGAGGTGGGTAAAGCCCATCCATTTGGCGTACGGCACCAGCTGGTCGGCGAGCTCCCGGTAGCTGAGCCAGAAGTTGTTATCGGTGTGGCGGCGCCAGGAGCCGAGATGCACTTCGTAAACGGAGATCGGCGCATCAAAGCGGTTGGCCTGCTTGCGCTCCTCGGTCTGGACGACCTTCTCCGGCAGGCCGCAGATCAGCGATGCGGTATCCGGGCGCATCTGCGCCTCAAAGGCGTACGGGTCGGCTTTAATGCGCAGCTTGCCGTGCGCGTCGATCATCTCAAATTTGTAGAGCTGGCCGTTATGCGCCCCGGGGATAAACAGCTCCCAGATGCCCGTCTCACGGCGCAGGCGCATCGGGTGGCGGCGACCGTCCCAGTAGTTGAACTGCCCAACGACGGAAACGCGCTGGGCGTTTGGCGCCCATACGGCAAAGCGCGTGCCAGTGATACCGTCCATGGTATCCGCGTGGGCACCCAGCGTTTCGTAGGGGCGTAAATGGGTCCCTTCGGACAGCAGCCAGGCATCCATCTCTTTTAAGAGCGGCCCAAAGCTGTAGGGATCGTCAATCAGGTTTTGCTGGCCGTGCCAGATAACGGCGAGCTGATAGCGAAAGGGGTTTTTACGGCGGGGCATGACGCCCGAGAAGAAGCCGCGCGAGTCGAGGCATTCCAGATTACCCACCTTGCGGCCGGTTTTGGGTTCGATAACCCACACTTCTGTCGCATCCGGCAACAGCGCCCGAACTTCCAGTCCGGCCTCTGTACGGTGCATCCCTAGCACAGAAAAGGGGTCAGCAAAATGACCCGCAATAAGCGCATTAATCACGTCTCTCGAAATACGATCGGACATGGTATTCATCCTGTTTTTTTATGTCGCCCTTTTTACGCGCTCCGGGACGACTTTTAATGTGACCTAAACGGTGCAGTTGATCCTCTCTGCTCCGCCCTACCCTCAGGTGAGAAATAAATCTTCCTTAAAGCATAGCCAACGTCGTGGTTCCTCCTGATAAAAAATAAGACATCTGCGTTTTACTCCATGTAGTACGCAAAAAAAGGGGGTGACAATCACCCCCCGTGTTTAACAAATTATTACGCCAGCTGGCGCAGCATGCGGCGCAGCGGCTCGGCGGCCCCCCACAGGAGCTGGTCGCCGACGGTGAACGCGGAGAGATACTCCGGCCCCATGTTCAGCTTGCGCAGGCGGCCAACCGGCGTGGTCAGCGTGCCGGTAACGGCAGCCGGGGTCAGTTCACGCATGGTGATATCGCGATCGTTTGGTACCACTTTCGCCCACGGGTTGTGCGCGGCCAGCAGCTCTTCCACGGTCGGAATAGACACATCTTTTTTCAGTTTAATGGTGAAGGCCTGGCTGTGGCAGCGCAGCGCGCCGATACGCACGCACAGACCGTCAACCGGAATGGTATTCGCGGTGGCGAGAATTTTGTTGGTCTCCGCCTGGCCCTTCCACTCTTCGCGGGTCTGGCCGTTATCCAGCTGTTTGTCGATCCACGGGATCAGACCGCCGGCCAGCGGTACGCCGAAGTTATCCACCGGCAGCTCGCCGCTGCGGGTCAGCTGAGTGACTTTGCGCTCGATGTCGAGGATGGCGGACGCCGGGTTTGCCAGCTCGGTCGCGACGCTTTGGTGCAGCTGGCCCATCTGGGTCAGCAGCTCGCGCATGTGTCGCGCGCCGCCGCCGGACGCGGCCTGGTAGGTCGCCACGGAGACCCACTCCACCAGGTCCTGCGCGAACAGGCCGCCGAGTGACATCAGCATCAGGCTGACGGTGCAGTTGCCGCCAACAAAGATTTTCACGCCGTTGTTCAGGCCGTCGGTGATGACGTCCTGGTTAACCGGGTCGAGAATAATGATGGCATCGTCTTTCATGCGCAGTGAAGAGGCCGCGTCAATCCAGTAGCCCTGCCAGCCGCTTTCACGCAGCTTTGGATAGATTTCGTTGGTATAATCGCCGCCCTGGCAGGTCACAATAATGTCGAGTGCCTTCAGCGCTTCCAGATCGTAAGCGTCCTGCAACGTGCCTGTGGTACCACCAAAGGACGGAGCAGCCTGGCCGAGCTGAGAAGTGGAGAAGAAGACCGGGCGGATAGCGTCGAAATCGCGCTCTTCAACCATGCGTTGCATGAGTACAGAGCCGACCATACCGCGCCAGCCGATGAAACCAACGTTTTTCATAGCATTTTTTTCCTGCTGAGGGTGTGTGCTGATTGTGCAAGCCAGTATTGAACTGGGATATGCTTCACATTACAAAATGCTGCCAAAGTCGCAAGCGAAATTAATCGATGATTGCCCGGCAATCAGAAATACAGCTAATTATCATAATAACCATAGAGAGTTTCAGGGATAATTTACATGAGTGAAATCATTTCAGCAGCGGTTTTATTGATCCTGATAATGGATCCACTGGGCAACCTGCCCATCTTCATGTCGGTGCTGAAGCACACCGAGCCGAAGCGCCGCCGGGCGATCATGATCCGCGAGCTGCTTATTGCCCTGCTGGTGATGTTTATCTTCCTGTTTGCCGGTGAAAAAATCCTCGCGTTCCTGAACCTGCGCGCCGAAACGGTCTCTATTTCCGGCGGGATTATTCTCTTCCTGATTGCCATTAAGATGATCTTCCCGAGCGCCGAAGGCAGCAGCAGCGGCCTGCCCGCGGGCGAAGAGCCGTTTATCGTGCCGCTGGCGATTCCCCTCGTCGCGGGGCCAACCATTCTGGCGACGCTGATGCTGCTGTCGCATCAGTATCCGAATCAGATGAGCCATCTGGTGATTGCCCTGCTGATTGCCTGGGGCGGAACGTTTATTATCCTGCTGCAGTCGTCGCTGTTCCTGCGCCTGCTGGGTGAGAAAGGGGTGAACGCGCTGGAGCGTCTGATGGGGCTGATTCTGGTAATGATGGCGACGCAGATGTTCCTGGACGGCATCCGGGCGTGGATGAAAGGATGACTTTCTCCCTCTCCCCGTGGGAGAGGGCCGGGGTGAGGGCATCAGGCCGCTGAGGCCGACCACCTACCCCTTACGAATCAAATACCGGTACGGCAGCGTTTCCGTCTGCTGTGCCACCAGTTCATGCTCCATAAAGGTACAAAAACCGGGAATATCGCGCGTGGTGGCCGGATCGTCGGCAATAATCAGCAGCGTTTCACCGGTCTGCATGTTACGCACGGTCTTACGTACCATCATTACCGGCTCCGGGCAGCGAAGGCCCTGGGCATCAAGGGTGTGGTCTGGGCTGGAAAACAGGTCGGTCATGATCTTCTCGGTCAGATAAAAACGGCAGTAGTTTACGCCCCGGCGCGGGCAATGCAAACCAGGTTAACGATTGCGCAAAAACTAACCATTGCAAAGTCCAGCCAAAGCAGTATCATGCTGCGGTTTTTATTGGGTTCCCTCACCCCAACGTATAAAAAGGTCACAATATGACGCAGTTCTCTGAATCACAGCGCGTAAAAGCGTTGTTCTGGCTTTCGCTTTTCCATTTGCTGGTGATCACCTCCAGCAACTACCTGGTGCAGCTCCCGATCTCCATTTTTGGTTTTCATACCACCTGGGGCGCGTTCAGCTTTCCGTTTATTTTCCTCGCCACCGATCTGACCGTGCGTATCTTCGGCGCACCGCTGGCGCGCCGCATTATCTTTGCGGTCATGCTTCCGGCGCTGTTCATCTCGTACGTGATCTCCTCCCTGTTTTACATGGGTAGCTGGCAGGGCTTTGAGGCGCTGACACACTTCAACCTGTTTGTCGCCCGTATCGCCGCGGCAAGCTTTATGGCCTACGCGCTGGGGCAGATCCTCGACGTGCACGTGTTTAACCGCCTGCGTCAGAATCACCGCTGGTGGATGGCGCCGACCGCGTCCACGCTGTTCGGCAACGTGAGCGATACGCTGGCCTTCTTCTTCATCGCCTTCTGGCGCAGCCCGGATGCCTTTATGGCCGAACACTGGATGGAGATCGCGCTGGTGGACTACTGCTTCAAGGTGCTCATCAGCATTGTTTTCTTCCTGCCGATGTACGGCGTGCTGCTGAATATGCTGCTGAAAAGGCTGGCAGATAAATCTGAAATCACGGCATTGCAGGCTGGTTAAGAGTTCGCTTTATCAGTTGTGATAAGATGGGTGAATGAGCCGCTATGGCCGTTTATCGAAAGGAAGAAGTCAATGCGCAATCTGGTTAAATATGTCGGGATTGGCCTGCTGGTTGTGGGTCTTGCAGCCTGTGATAACAGCGACACGAAAACGCCTGCTCAGGGCGCATCCGCAGAAAGCAACGCGACCGGTCAGCCGGTGAATCTGATGGATGGCAAACTCAGTTTCTCTCTGCCAGCCGATATGACTGACCAGAGCGGCAAGCTGGGCACCCAGGCGAATAACATGCATGTTTACTCCGACGCAACCGGCCAGAAAGCGGTCATTGTGATTGTGGGCGACGACACCAGCGAAGACCTGGCCGTCCTGTCCAAACGTCTGGAAGATCAGCAGCGCGGCCGCGACCCGCAGCTGCAGGTGGTAACCAATAAATCCATCGAGCTGAAAGGCCATAAGCTGCAGCAGCTGGACAGCATCATCTCCGCAAAGGGCCAGACCGCCTGGTCTTCTGTGGTGCTGGGCAAGGTTGATAACAAACTGCTGACCCTGCAGATCACCCTGCCAGCGGAAGATCAGCAGAAAGCGCAGACGGCTGCTGAAAACATCATTAACACCATCGTGATCCAGTAACCCTTCACGACGATGACGTGGCCTCCGGTGCCTGCACCGGGGGCCATTTTTTTAGCCGCCACGTCAGCAGCAGGGCAATTATCACCAGACCCGCCGCGGCAAGATAGATCACCGGTACCCCCGCCCAGGCCATCACCAGCCCCGCCAGCGGCCCGGTTATGCCTAAAGACATATCCATAAATACCGTATAGGTCGCCAGCGCCGCCCCCTGGTTCTGCTGCGGCACCGCTTTAACCGCCACCACGCCCAGTGCCGGGAAGACCAGAGAGAAACCGGCTCCCGCCAGGAAGACGCCAATTTTCGCCATCCAGGGCGCGCTGGCGATGCCGGTTAACAGCAGCCCGACAATCTCTACCGCAAAGCAGATCATCGCCACGTTCAGCCCACCCAGACGGTTGATACCGTTCGGGAAAAGCAGGCGTGCGCCAACAAACGCACCACTGAAAAGGGTTAACGCAAAGGCCGCGCCCTCCCAGCCTTTGGCGTCATAAAACAGAGTAATGAAGGTCGCAATGACGCCGAAGCCGGTGGTCGCCAGGGCCAGCGCCATGCCGTACGGCCAGACGCGCCCCAGCACGGCCCGAAACGGCAGCGGCTTGCCCTTGCTGGCCTTCACCTTCGGGCGCGGCAGCGCAAACAGTATCGCCACAAGCGCGACCGCTATAATGGTCAGCGACAGTCCATACAGACCGCCAAAAGCGTAACAGGCCACGCCAAGCGGCGCGCCGAGCGCCATCGCCCCGTAGGTGACGATCCCGTTCCACGAGATAACCCGGCCAATGTGTGGTGCACCGACAACCCCCACACCCCATAGCGTCGAGCCGGTTCCTGCCAGGCTTTGCCCAATCCCGAGAATGACGCGGCCCAGGCAAAGCAGCGCCAGGCTGACCAGCGGCCAGTGGCTGGTAGCGGCAGCCAGCAGGTAGCTCAGACCACTGAGCAAACAGCCGCACAATCCCACTACCACGATGCTTTTGGGACCGAACAGGTCGGCGTAGCGCCCGGCGTGCGGGCGGCTAAGGAGCGTGGCGAAATACTGCAGGCTGATGACCAGCCCCGCCCAGAACGCGCTAAAACCCATCACGTCATGGACGTAGCCCGGCAGAACCGCCAGCGGCAGGCCGATCGTGAAATAGCTGGCAAAGTTGAAGATAACGACGGAAACAATGCGCAGATTGAGGCGCAATCCGCTCAGTGCCGGTTCGGCGGCAGGTTCTGGCATGGGGTTCTACCTGAATTTTTTGCAACAGTGTTTCACTATTACCACGGAGCAATAAGAAAATCAGCCCCGACTTTCAGATTATCGGTGCCAGACGAAGCGGCCCTAAGGCACTACACTTATCGGGTCATCTTATTAAGGAACGCGCATGTTAGCTCCCCAGCCTGATAAAGCAGGACTCCACATCTTATTAAAACTCGCCTGTCTGGTGGTTATCCTTGCGGGTATACATGCTGCCGCTGACATTATCGTCCAGCTCCTGCTGGCGCTCTTTTTTGCCATTGTCCTCAATCCGCTGGTGACCTGGTTTTTACGCCGGGGCGTGAGCCGCCCGGTGGCCATCACCATCGTGGTTATCGTGATGCTGATTGGCCTGACGGCGCTCTTCGGCGTACTGGCGGCATCGCTGAGCGAATTCTCCACCATGTTGCCGCAGTACAATAAAGAGCTGACGCGTAAAATCGTCGCGCTGCAGGAGATGATGCCCTTTCTTAACCTGCATATTTCGCCAGAACGGATGCTGCGCAGGATGGATTCCGAGAAGGTCATGACCTACGCCACCACGCTGATGACCGGTCTTTCCGGCGCGATGGCCAGCATTTTGCTGCTGGTCATGACGGTAGTGTTTATGCTGTTCGAAGTGCGCCATGTTCCGTATAAGCTGCGCTTTGCTTTAAATAACCCGCAAATACACATTGCCGGCCTACACCGCGCCTTAAAGGGCGTCTCCAAATATCTGGCGCTGAAAACGCTGCTAAGCGTCTGGACCGGGATTATTGTCTGGCTGGGGCTGATGCTGATGGATGTTCAGTTCGCGCTGATGTGGGGGGTGCTGGCGTTTCTGCTGAACTACGTGCCGAATATTGGCGCGGTGCTTTCCGCCGTGCCGCCGATGATTCAGGCGTTTCTGTTTAATGGTTTCTACGAATGTATGCTGGTCGGGGCGCTGTTCCTCGTCGTGCATATGGTGCTGGGCAATATTCTTGAACCGCGCATGATGGGGCACCGGCTGGGTATGTCGACGCTGGTGGTGTTTTTATCCTTGCTGATTTGGGGATGGCTGCTGGGCCCTGTCGGCATGCTGCTGTCGGTCCCGCTGACCAGCGTATGTAAAATCTGGATGGAAACCACCAAAGGGGGCAGCAAGCTGGCGATCCTGCTTGGGCCGGGGCGGCCGAAAAGCCGGTTGCCGGGGTAACGTATCTGTCTGTGTAAACGGGTTTATACCGTCAAATACCGCGACGCTCACCGTCGCGGTATTTTTATTTGCGTTAAGGCTTATTTCTTCCGTTTTTTATCAACTCAGCCAGATTTCGCTTAAATGCACCCCTCCCCCTTAATGCAAATTAAAAAAAACGGAATGATTAATTATTTTGCGTGATATTATACCCCACCTTAGCGACTACGTAATGTAAACATTAATATTGATTAAAACACATCTGACTTAATCCCTAAGCCTGGTGATGCTTATTTGTAAAAAACACTACCTTTAATTGTTATTATTGATATGGAGTTGTTGATGAAAAAGCTCGTTAAATGGTGCACTGCCGCCGTATTCATTGGCGCACTGGCTGGCTGTGCGCGTACCGCCCCTATCGCTCAGGTTCACTCTGTCGTGAGCGCGGGTCATACTGCCGATCAGGTGAAAACAGCCATTTTGAAAGCAGGCCAGAAGCGTGACTGGATCATGACGGAAGCGGGCCCGGGCGTGATTAAGGGCCGTCTGCAGGCACGCGATCACTCGGTCCAGGTGCGTATTCCCTACTCTGCGACAAGTTATTCAATTAATTACGAAAGCAGCCTGAACCTGAAAGCGGCAGACGGTAAAATTCACAAAAATTATAACCGCTGGGTGAACAACCTCGACCACGATATTCAGCTGAACCTTTCTGCGGGTGCCGCGCTGTAATATTTTTCTAAAGTCGGGCCGGACATGGCCCGATAACCTCATTTCTTACCCTGAAAGGTTACGCAACAATGTACGAAAAGGACACGCTCAGCGCGCTGGATGCCATTACCGAAGCGCAACGCATCGCTTTTGCGCCGATGTTATTTCAGACCGCGCTTTGTCTGCGTAACTCGGGCGTTCTCGCCTGGCTCGATAAACAGGGTAATAAGGGGGCGAGCCTCGACGAAATAACCGAAAACAGTACACTGAGCAGTTATGCCGTCAGCGTATTGTTAGATATGGGATTAAGCGGACGGATAATTACTTATAAAGATAGCCGTTATTTCCTGGCGAAAGTGGGCCATTTCTTACTCCACGATCCCATGACCCGCGTTAATATGGATTTCACGCAGGACGTCTGTTACCAGGGGTTATTTTATCTGGCCGATGCCCTGCAGAAAGAAAAACCGGCTGGATTATCCGTGTTTGGCGACTGGCCAACCATCTATCCGGCTTTATCCCAGCTTCCTGCCCCGGCAAAAGAGAGCTGGTTTGCCTTCGATCATTACTATTCCGACGCCGCTTTTGACGCTGCGTTGCCATATATATTCGCAAGCTCGCCGACAAAATTGTACGATGTGGGCGGAAATACAGGTAAATGGTCGTTACGCTGCTGCCGCTATGACGACAATGTTGCCGTGACGATCCTCGATCTCCCGCAGCAGATAGCGCTGGCGCAGGAAAACATCGAAAAAGCAGGTTTTTCTCATCGTATTGGATTCCATGCTGTCGATATGCTTAGTCCGTCGGCATTGCCGGGAGATGCCGACGTCTGGTGGATGAGCCAGTTCCTCGACTGTTTCTCTCCGGATCAGATTGTCGCCATGCTGACGCGCGTCGCAGAGGTCATGAAGCCTGGCGCACGGTTGTGCATCATAGAGCTTTTCTGGGATGCCCAGAAATATGAAGCGGCGGCTTTCAGCCTGAATGCCACCTCGCTCTATTTCACCTGTATGGCGAATGGCAATAGCCGGTTTTACAGCGTAGAGAAGTTTTATCACTACCTGGAAAGGGCGGGCTTCAGCATAGCACAGCGGCTGGATAACCTTGGGGTAGGTCATACCCTGTTAATTTGCACCAAACGTGAACAATAGCGCAGCCTGGCTGCCCTTTGAATACGGTATTCCGCGGACGCGCGTAGATGAAATTTTCACTGAACATTATTGACTGGCAGGCAAGAGCGCCAGGACTAAGCGATGCCGCAGAGTGGCAGGCGTGGTCGCGCCTGCAGTCGACCATCGACCCAACGGCTCCTCTACCCCGCCTGACCGCGTTACCCATGATGACCGCGCGCCGCCTTAACTCAGGCAGTAAGCTGGCGGTGGATATTGGTCTTGCCATGCTGCAAAGCCACGCCATAGACGCCGTCGTCTATTCCAGCCGCCACGGCGAACTGGAGCGCAATTACCGTATTCTGCATACGCTGGCGACCGGGCAGGCCGTCTCGCCTACCGACTTCGCCATGTCCGTGCACAATTCCGCGGTGGGCAATCTCACGATCGCCGCTCGTCAGCCTGTTGTCTCATCATCCATTTCCGCCGGGCTGGACACCTTCCAGCAGGCTCTGTGTGAAGTGCTGAGCCTGCTGCATGCGGGCTACTCCCGCGTCCTGCTGGTGGATTTTGACGGCGCGCTGCCGGAATTTTACCATCCGGCGTTACCGCCGCAGATGCCTACCTGGCCGTACGCGGTGGCGCTGGTGGTTGAAGCCGGCAGCGAATGGCAGTGCGAAACCCGCAGCGGCAGCACAGGCGAGGAAGCCGCCCTGCCGCAAAGCCTGATGTTCCTGCAACGCTATCTCCGCGAGGAACGGCAGTTTGTGGTGCCCGGCGAACGTTTGCTGTGGCAGTGGGCGCGCCAATGAACCGCCTGACCGCCCGGATCAACTGGCTATGGCGTCTGGCCATGACCGGATTCTGCTTCGTGCTGTTTGGCGCGGGCGGGCTGCTGTTGTCGCTGGTCTGGTTCAACCTGCTGCTGATTGCCCAGCGCGATCGCGCCAAACGCCGTCGCCTGGCGCGCCGCAGCATCGCGGCCAGCTTCCGCTTCTTCTTAACCGTTGCCCGCGGCACCGGGGTGCTCGACTATCGCATCCACAATCTTGATGCTCTGCGCGGCGATCGGGGCTGCCTGGTGGTGGCTAACCACCCTACGTTAATTGACTACGTGATTCTGGCGTCGGTAATACCCGAAACCGACTGTCTGGTGAAAAGCGCGCTGCTGCGCAATCCGTTTGTCAGCGGCGTTATCCGCGCGGCAGATTATCTGATTAACAGCGAGGCCGAGCCTCTGCTCGCCGCCAGCCAGCAGCGTCTGGCCCAGGGCGACACGCTGTTAATCTTCCCGGAAGGGACGCGTACCCGCCCAGGTGAGGCGATGTCCCTCCAGCGTGGCGCGGCAAATATCGCCGTGCGCTGCGGCAGCGATCTGCGGATCGTACTCATCCACTGCAGCGAGCACCTGCTGGATAAAAAAAGCCGCTGGTATGATGTACCGCCCGCAAAACCTGTCTTTACCGTCGATGTGCGCGATCGCGTGAACATCGACGAATTTTACGATGCAAGGCAACAAGAACCGGCACTGGCGGCAAGGCAGTTAAACCGGCACCTGCAGCATCGATTAACATCAGGCCTTCAATCTTTGTCAGGAATTAATGATGCAAGCGCTTTATCTTGAAATTAAGAATCTCATTATCACCACGCTGAATCTGGACGAGCTTACCGCAGAGGATATTGATACCGATGCCGCGCTGTTTGGCGACGGGCTGGGTCTCGACTCTATCGACGCGCTGGAGCTGGGTCTGGCGGTGAAAAACCAGTATGGCGTGGTGCTTTCTGCCGAAAGCGAAGAGATGCGCCAGCACTTCTTTTCCGTCGCCACCCTGGCGTCCTTTATCCACGCCCAACGCGCCTGAGATGTGAACTATGACCGAACAAGAAACCATTTATCAGGAAGTCTGCGGCCTTCTGACCAAACTCTTTGAAATCGACCCGCAGGACATTACGCCCGAAGCCCGTCTTTACGAAGACCTGGAGCTGGACAGCATTGACGCGGTGGACATGATTGTCCATCTGCAGAAGAAAACCGGTAAGAAAATCAAGCCGGAAACCTTCAAATCGGTTCGTACCGTTCAGGATGTGGTAGACGCCGTCGAACAGCTGCTGCGCGAAGAGTAAGACACCGTGCGTGGTGGACGGACGTTCCCGGTCATCCCACTTCTGACGGGGCTGATGCTGCTGGCGTGGCCCTTCCTGATTGGATTTGGGCTGACGCATAACAGCCTGCCGTGGCTGCTGCCGGTGATGGCGCTGCTGTTGCTGCTGCGGCTGCGTCAGGCGCGGCGTAACACCGGCCCGATGCGGTATGTGGTGCAGTGCGTGGCGCTGGCGGGGATCGCGCTCTGCGCGGCAAGCTACCTGCTGAAAACCCACCAGTGGCTGCTGTTTTACCCTGTGGTCGTTAATCTTGTCATGCTCGCCGTCTTCGGCGGTTCGCTCTGGACAGCGATGCCGCTGGTCGAACGCCTGGCGCGCCTGCGAGAGCCAAATTTGCCGCCGGAGGGCGTTCGCTATACCCGCAGAGTGACCCTCGTCTGGTGCGGATTTTTCATCGGCAACGGGGCGATGGCGCTGTATACCGTCCTGCACGGCGACATGCACCTGTGGACGCTGTGGAACGGTATGGTGGCTTACATCCTGATGGGGACGCTGATGGCGGCAGAGTGGCTGGTGCGCCAGCGGGTGATAAAAAAAGAGATGCACAATGAATAACCCCCTTCCGCTGGGCCAGTGGTTAAACGCGCCCCGCCCTGACGACACGCCCGTCGCCTGGCTCGACGATCGTACCTGGACGCTGGGCCAGCTGCGCCACGACGTGACGTTACTGGTCGACACCCTGCGTCAGCAGGAAGGCGAGCGCTGGGCGCTGTGCTTTGAAAACAGCTACCTGTTTATCGTTGCGCTGCTGGCCTCGCTGCATGCCGGTAAAACGCCGGTCATTCCCGGCCATAGCCGCGTTTCGCTGCTTGAGGAGCAGCAGCCGCTGTTTAGTGGCGTCCTGAGCGATCGGTCCCTCGATATTGACGGGCAGCTGATTGTGGTAGCCTCCCGCCGCCAGACGATCGCCCGCTGGGTACCCCTGCCGGAGATTAACGAAAACCGCTTCGTCGAGCTGTTCACCTCCGGCTCCACGGGAATGCCGCGCCGGGTGGTTAAGCACATCGTCAGCCTGGATCGCGAAGCCCGCCTGCTGGCTGACCGCTTCGGCGAACGCCTGGCTGGCTGTAGCGTTGTGGCCTCCGTCGTCCCGCAACATCTTTACGGCCTGACATTTCGCATCGTACTGCCGATGGCGATGGGCCTGCCGCTGCATGCCGCGATGCTCTACTACGCAGAGCAGCTGGCCGCCCTTCCTCATGACCGGCATTACCTGTTCATCAGCAGCCCGGCGTTCCTGAAGCGCCTGGATACCGAACTGGCCGCGCCGCCCGTCAGGATGCTGATTTCCGCGGGCGGAATGCTGCCCTGGCGTGACGTCTCCACCACGGTTGGCTGGCTTAACATCTGGCCGGACGAAATTTATGGCAGCACCGAAACCGGGATCCTCGCCTGGCGCCATCGCGTGGAAGATAACCTGCCGTGGCGACCCTTCCCCGGCGTAAACTTCCATCAGGAAGATGACGCCTGCCGCGTCACTTCGCCGCTTATCCATGAGGCTGAAGGACTCCAGCTGGACGATATCCTCCACTTCGACAGTGTGGGGCTGTTTAGCATCGCCGGTCGTCGCGGGCGAGTGGTCAAAATTGAAGAAAAGCGCATCTCGCTTAACGAGATTGAGCGTCGCCTGCTGGAGCTCGACGGCGTTTGCGAGGCGGCTGCGCTGCCGGTTACGCGCGGGGGCCGTCAGGGGATTGGCGTCCTGCTGGTGCTGGATGAGGCGGTTCGTCAGCGCTGGCATCTGCAGGATAAAAAAGCGCAGGAGTTCGCCTGGCGACGCGCCCTGCTGCCGTGGCTTGAGCCGGTCGCCGTTCCACGCTACTGGCGCATTGTCGATGAGATGCCGGTAAACAGTATGAACAAGCGTGTCTATGCGCAGTTAGAGGAGTTATTTCATGAAAATTCATGAAATCGAGCGCCATCAGGCACAGCCGGAGAAGCTGGAGATCGTGTTGCATCTCGACGCCTCTCTGTTCTGGTTTCAGGGCCATTTTGCCGTACAGCCGCTGCTGCCCGGCGTTGCGCAGCTTGACTGGGTGATGCACTACGCAACGACTTTACTGGCACCGGGCTACCGCTTTCACAGCATTCAAAACGTGAAGTTCCAGGCGCCTCTGCTGCCGGAAACCACGGTGACGCTGGTGCTTGAGTGGCATGCCGGGCGCAAACTGCTGACCTTCAGCTACCTGCGTCATGACGGGGCTGAACGCCATACCGCCAGCAGCGGGAAAATTCGTCTATGTCAGTAACCTTCCGCCCCTGCGTGCTGATCCCGTGCTACAACCACGGCGCCACGATGGCCAGCGTGCTGTCGCGCCTCTCGCCGTTTGGCCTGCCGTGCCTGGTAGTGGATGACGGCAGCGAAGCCGCCACCCGCCAGGAGCTTGAGCGGCTGGCGGCAGAGCAGCCGCAGATGACGCTGGTCCGTCTGGCGCAAAACGCCGGCAAAGGTGCCGCGGTCATCAGGGGGCTGGAGGAGTGCGCGCGTGCGGGCTATACCCACGCCCTGCAGGTGGACGCGGACGGCCAGCATGCCATCGAAGATATTCCCAAAATGCTGGCGCTGGCGGAGCGCCACCCGGACGCGCTGATTTCCGGCCAGCCTGTTTACGATGATTCCATCCCGCGCTCGCGGCTCTACGGGCGCTGGGTCACCCACGTCTGGGTATGGATTGAGACCTTATCCCTGCAGCTTAAAGACAGCATGTGCGGCTTTCGAGTCTACCCGGTCTCGCCCACGCTGCGGCTCGCCGCGCGTGAAACGCTCGGTAAACGGATGGACTTTGACACCGAAGTGATGGTCCGTCTCTACTGGCAGGGCAACACCAGCGTCTTTCTGCCCACCCGCGTGACCTATCCGCAGGACGGGTTGTCCCACTTCGACGCGTTGAAAGATAACGTGCGGATCTCCCTGATGCATACCCGGCTGTTCTTCGGCATGCTTCCGCGCATTCCCGGCCTGCTCTTCCGTCGACGCGGCCAGCACTGGGCGCAGCAGGACGAGGTTAAAGGCCTGTGGGGCATGCGCCTGATGCTGCGCGTCTGGCAGCTGCTGGGGCGGCGGGCGTTTACCGTGCTGCTGTGGCCGGTTATCGGCGTCTACTGGCTGATCGCGCGTCCGGCACGGCAGGCTTCGCGGCAGTGGATTGCACGCGTGAAGCAGGTGCTGATGCAGCGGAACATGCCTGTTCCAGCACGTCTCAACAGCTTTTTCCATTTCATGCGCTTCGGCAACGCGATGCTGGACAAAGTCGCCAGCTGGCGCGGCGAGCTGAAGTTTAAGCGCGACGTGGTCTTTGCACCCGGCGCGAGCGAAACGCTTAATATCGCGGCGCCGCAGGGCAAGCTGCTGCTGGCCTCGCATCTTGGCGACGTAGAAGCCTGCCGGGCGCTGGCCCAGCTGGACGGCAGCAAAACCATCAACGCCCTGGTCTTCAGCGAGAACGCCCGGCGTTTTAAGCAAATTATGAGCGAAATGGCGCCCCAGGCCGGCGTGAATTTGATGTCGGTCACCGACATCGGCCCGGACACCGCCATTGCCATCAAAGAGAAGCTTGAGCGCGGAGAATGGGTCGCGATCGTGGGCGACCGCATCGCCGTCAACCCGCAGCGTGGCGGCGAGTGGCGGGTGATCTGGAGCCAGTTTATGGGCCAGCCCGCACCGTTCCCTCAGGGGCCGTTTATCCTGGCCTCCATCCTGCGCTGTCCGGTGGTGTTGATTTTCGCCCTGCGCCAGCAGGGTAAGCTCGTCCTTCACAGCGAGCCGTTTGCCGACCCGCTGATCCTGCCGCGCGGGGAACGCCAGCAGGCGCTGCAGGCTACCGTCGATCGCTACGCGCAGCGGCTGGAGCATTACGCCCTGATGTCGCCGCTCGACTGGTTTAATTTTTTCGATTTCTGGCATCTGCCAGAGTCCAGAGAGAAGGAGTAAAGGGTGCTGACCGATCCCCGCTTTACGACTGAAGTTGAGATCACCGTTCCGTTCCACGACGTCGATATGATGGGCGTGGTCTGGCACGGCAACTATTTTCGCTACTTTGAGATCGCCCGCGAGGCGCTGCTCAATCAGTTTGACTATGGCTATCGCCAGATGAAGGCCTCCGGCTACGTCTGGCCCGTTGTCGACACGCGGGTGAAATACCGCGATGCGGTGACCTTTGAGCAGCGCATTCGCGTTCGCGCGCAGATTGAAGAGTATGAAAACCGCCTGCGCATTGCCTATCAAATTTTCGATGCGCAGAGCGGCAAACGCACCACCACCGGCTACACCATCCAGGTGGCGGTAGAAGAAGCCACCCGCGAAATGTGCTTTGTCAGTCCGGCAGTACTGTTTGAACGTATGGGAGTCACGCCATGAAATGGTTGCGTTTGCTGGCGCTGATCGTCAGCCCGCTGGTCAGCGCCGTGACGCTGGATGAACTGCAGCAGCGTTTCACCGAGCAGCCCGTGGTGCGCGCGCACTTCGAACAGGTCCGCACGATAAAAGATATGCCGCAGCCGCTGCGCTCGCAGGGCGAGATGCTGATCGCCCGCGACAGCGGCCTGCTGTGGGATCAAAAAGCGCCGTTTCCGATGACGCTGCTGCTGGACGACAAGCGGATGGTACAGGCGATCAACGGCCAGCCGCCGCAGACCATCACCGCCGACAATAATCCGCAGATGTTCCAGTTCAACCACCTGCTGCGGGCCCTGTTCCAGGCCGACCGCAAGGTGCTGGAAGAGAACTTCCGCATCGATTTTAAAGACCTGGGCGCGGGCCGCTGGTCGCTGGTGCTTACCCCAAAAACGACGCCGCTGGACAAGATTTTCGCCACCCTCGATCTGGGCGGCGCGACCTATCTTGAGACGATCCGCCTGAACGACAGGCAGGGCGACCGTACCGATATCGCCCTTTCAAAGCACCAACTGACGCCCGCCAGCCTGACCGATGACGAACGCCAACGCTTTGCCGCACCGTAAATCCCTGCGCCCGGCGCTGCTGTGGGCCACGGTATGTCTGGTTATGCTGGGCGTGCTGCTGTCGCTGCTGCCCGGCGCGCGGCTGAACAGCAGCGTGCTGGCCATGCTGCCGAAGCAGACGCTGGGGGCGATCCCTCCGGCGCTCAACGACGGGTTTATGCAGCGTCTCGACCGCCAGCTGGTCTGGCTGGTCAGCCCCGGCAAAGAACCCGATCCGCGCGTGGCGCAGCAGTGGCTTGAACTGCTGCACAGCAGCGACGCGCTCCGCGAGGTCAAAGGCCCGATGGACGCCGCCGGGCAAAAGGCCTGGGGAGAGTTCTTCTGGCAGCACCGCAACGGGCTGATTGATCCGGCCACCCGCGCCCGCCTGCAAAACGGCGGAGAAGCGCAGGCGCAGTGGATTTTATCCCAGCTCTACTCCGCCTTCTCCGGCGTCAGCGGTAAAGAGCTGCAAAACGATCCGCTGATGCTGATGCGCGGCTCGCAGCTCGCCCTGGCGCAAAACGGCCAGAAGCTGCGGCTGATGGACGGCTGGCTGGTCACGCAAGATGAAGCGGGAAACTACTGGTATCTGCTGCACGGCGAACTGGCGGGCTCGTCATTTGATATGCAGCAGACCCACCGGCTCGTGACGACGCTTAATGCGCTGCAACAGACGCTGAAAGCGCGTTACCCGCAGGCGCAGCTGCTTTCGCGCGGGACGGTGTTCTACAGCGATTATGCCAGCCAGCAGGCTAAACGCGACGTCTCAACGCTAGGCATCGCCACCCTGCTTGGGGTGTTCCTGCTGATCGTGGCGGTGTTCCGCTCTCTGCGCCCGCTGCTGCTGAGCGTGCTCTCCATTGCCATCGGCGCGCTGGCGGGCACGGTGGTGACGCTGCTGCTCTTTGGCGAACTGCACCTGATGACGCTGGTGATGAGCATGAGCATCATCGGTATTTCGGCCGACTATACGCTTTACTACCTGACCGAACGGATGGTGCACGGCGCGGAGCTCTCTCCCTGGCAAAGCCTGGCCAAAGTGCGCAATGCGCTGCTGCTGGCGCTGCTGACGACCGTCGCCGCCTACCTGATTATGATGCTGGCCCCCTTCCCCGGGATCCGCCAGATGGCGGTATTTGCCGCGACGGGGCTGAGCGCCTCCTGCCTGACGGTGATTTTCTGGCATCCGTGGCTGTGCCGGGGTTTGCCGGTGCGCCCGGTTCCCTTTATGGTCCTGATGTTGCGCTGGCTGGCCGCCTGGCGACGCAGTAAAAAACTGTCCGTTGGTCTGCCCGTCGCGCTGGCGCTGCTCTCCGCCGTGGGAATGAGCACCCTGAAGGTGGACGACGACATCGCCCAGCTGCAGGCGCTGCCGAAAGATATTCTGGCGCAGGAGAAAACCATTACCGCCCTGACCGGCCAAAGCGTCGATCAGAAATGGTTTGTGGTACATGGCGCTTCGCCCCAGCAAACGCTGGAGCGGCTGGAAGCCTTTACTCCCGCGCTGGCCGAGGCGCAAAAGGCGGGGGATCTCACCCGCTGGCGCACCCTGCCGCTGAACTCGCTGGCCCGCCAGAAAAGCGACCTTGCGCTGCTGCGGGACGCCGCGCCTGCGGTGACGAACGTGCTGAAAAGCGCAAGGCTCAACGCCGTTTCCCCCAATCTGGACGCCATGCCGGTCGGCGTGGACGCGTGGCTTGAAAGTCCGGCCAGCGAGGGCTGGCGTCTGCTCTGGCTGACCCTGCCGGGCGGGGAAAGCGGCGTGCTCGTGCCGGTGGACGGCGCAAAAAACAGCGCGGCGCTCGGTGAGCTGGCCGCGCGCCATGACGGCGTCGTCTGGGTGGACCGCAAGGCCAGCTTTGACAGCCTGTTTGCCCTCTACCGCACGCTGCTGACGGGGCTACTGTTTGCGGCGCTGGCGGTGATTGCCTGCGGGGCGATGCTGCGCCTCGGCTGGCGCAAAGGGCTGATAAGCCTGGTGCCGTCCGCACTGTCGCTGAGCTGCGGGCTGGCCGCGCTGGCCGCAACGGGCCACCCGGTAAATCTGTTTTCACTGCTGGCGCTGGTACTGGTGCTCGGCATTGGCATTAACTACACGCTGTTCTTCAGCAACCCGCGCGGTACGCCGCTGACTTCGATGCTGGCGATTACCCTGGCCATGATGACCACCCTGCTGACGCTGGGCATGCTCGTCTTCAGCGCCACCCAGGCCATCAGCAGCTTTGGTATTGTGCTGGTGAGCGGTATTTTCACCGCCTTCCTGCTGGCACCGCTGGCGATGCCGGATAAGAAAGAGAGAAAACGTAAATGAACGCTGTTTATCGCGCCGTCGCGCTGGCCGCGGCGCTGCTGCTGGCAGGCTGCAGCCATTCGACCGATACCAAAGAGACGCGGCCTCAGGCCTGGCTTCAGCCTGGCACCAAAGTCACTCTGCCGCCGCCCGGCATCAGCCCGGCGGTAAGCTCCCAGCAGCTGCTGAACGGCAGCTTTAACGGGCAAACGCAGTCCCTGCTGGTGATGCTCAACGCGGATGCGCATAAGGTCACGCTGGCCGGCCTCTCTTCCGTGGGCATTCGCCTGTTCCTGGCAACGTACGACGAGAGCGGTATTCATACCGAGCAGTCGATCGTCGTGCCGCAGCTGCCGCCCGCCAGCCAGGTGCTGGCCGACGTGATGCTCAGCCACTGGCCGATTAGCGCCTGGCAGCCGCAGTTGCCGAAGGGCTGGACGTTAACGGACAATGGCGATCGGCGCGAGCTGCGCAACGCCAGCGGCAAGCTGGTGACGGAGATTGTCTATCTCCAGCGCAAAGGCAAGCGCGAGCCGATCAGCATCGAGCAACACGTATTCAAATACCACATCACCATTCAATATCTGGGTGACTGAGATGATTTATATATCCGCTGTTGGCATGGTCAACGCGCTGGGCAACTCGCCTGATGAAATTGCCGCCAACCTGGCTGCGGGCGTGGCGCCGGGCATGCACGCCCGGACCGGCTGGCTGCAGGGAATGCCCGAAGCGGTACTGGGCGGGGTGGAAGGCGAACTGCCGCTCATCCCGGACACCTTCTCTGCACACCGCACCCGCAACAACCAGCTGCTGCTGGCCGCGCTGGCGCAGATTCAGCCCGCCGTTGACGAGGCCATCGCCCGCGTTGGTCGCGACCGCGTGGCCGTGGTGCTGGGAACCAGCACCTCCGGGCTGGATGAAGGCGATGAGCACGTGCGTCTCATGACCGACGGCGAGACCAGCACGCTCTGGCAGTATCCGCAGCAGGAGCTGGGCGATCCTTCCCGCTTTCTCGCCAACTGGCTGCAGCTTGAAGGCCCGGCCTATACGATCTCCACCGCCTGCTCCTCCAGCGCGCGGGCGATGATCGGCGGCAAACGCCTGATCGAAGCCGGGCTGGTGGATATCGCCATTGTCGGCGGAGCAGACACCCTGAGCCGGATGCCCGTGAACGGCTTTAACAGTCTTGAATCCTTCTCCCCCACGCTCTGCGAGCCGTTTGGCCGGGACCGCCGGGGGATCACCATCGGTGAAGCGGCGGCGCTGATGGTATTAAGCCGGGAACCCGCGGACGTGGCGCTGCTCGGCACGGGCGAATCCAGCGATGCGTACCATATTTCCGCCCCGCATCCGCAGGGCGACGGGGCGATAAGGGCTATCACTCAGGCGCTCAGCGAAGCGGGCATGCAGCCAGACGACATCGGCTACATCAACCTGCACGGCACGGCCACGCCGCTCAACGATCAGATTGAATCACAGGTGGTTCACGATCTCTTCGGAGAAAGCGTGCCGTGCAGTTCAACCAAACACCTTACCGGCCACACGCTGGGCGCTGCCGGCATTACCGAAGCGGCTTTGAGCTGGCTTATCCTGACGCGCGATCTGCCCTTGCCGCCGCAGGATTTTTCCCGCTACGCTCCGGACGAGACGCTGGCGCCGTGCGGCCTGCTGCACCAGAGCACCGCCCTGAAAAAGCCGGTGATTTTGTCTAACTCGTTCGCGTTTGGCGGCAATAACGCCAGCATTCTGATGGGGAGAGCGTCATGAGCTATCTATCACCCGAAGCCTATTTGCCGCACGATGCGCCCATGATGCTGCTGGGGTCCGTTGAAAATGTGACGGATGACATGGCGGTCTGCCGCGTGGCGGTTGACAGGCAAAGCGTGCTGGCGCCGTTTCTCAATGCCGATGGCGACCTGCCGGGCTGGTACGCGCTCGAGCTAATGGCGCAGACCGTTGGCGTCTGGTCGGGCTGGCATCGTCAGCAGCAGGGGCAGGAACATATCGCGCTGGGCATGGTGCTCGGCGCGCGCGAGCTGGTCTGCGCCAGCGGGCGTTTCGCCAAAGGCTTAACGCTGGACATTACCGTTAAGCTGCTGATGCAGGACGAACGCTTCGGCAGTTTTGAATGCACGATTTGCGCAGGTGAAGAGACGCTGGCCACGGGCCGGGTCAATACCTTCCAGCCGACTGCAGAAGAATTAACATCGCTTTTTAATCAGGGATCCCACGCATGAGTCGTTCCGTACTGGTCACAGGGGCCAGCAAAGGCATTGGTCGCGCCATCGCCCGCCAGCTTGCCGCTGACGGGTTCACCGTCGGCGTGCATTACCATCGTGATGCCGCAGGCGCGCAGGAGACGCTGGACGCCATTACGCAGGCGGGCGGCAGCGGCCGTTTACTCTCGTTTGACGTAGGCAACCGCGAGCAGTGCCGTGAAGTGCTTGAGCAGGAAATTGATGCCCATGGCGCATGGTATGGCGTGGTCAGCAACGCCGGAATTACCCGCGATGGCGCTTTTCCGGCACTGAGTGAAGACGACTGGGACAGCGTGATCCACACCAATCTCGACAGCTTTTATAACGTCATACATCCCTGCATTATGCCCATGATCGGCACCCGTCAGGGCGGGCGCATTATTACCTTATCCTCCGTCTCCGGCGTGATGGGCAACCGCGGCCAGGTGAACTACAGCGCGGCCAAAGCGGGCATTATCGGCGCCACCAAAGCGCTGGCAATCGAGCTGGCAAAACGCAAAATCACCGTGAACTGCATTGCGCCAGGGCTGATTGATACCGGCATGATTGAAATGGAGGAGGCCGCGCTTAAGGAAGCGATGTCCATCATCCCAATGAAACGTATGGGCCAGGCTGAGGAGGTCGCCGGGCTGGCAAGCTATCTGATGTCGGATATTGCGGGCTACGTCACCCGCCAGGTCATTTCGATTAATGGAGGAATGCTATGACGCGTCGCGTGGTGATTACGGGCATGGGCGGCGTCACCGCCTTTGGCGAGAACTGGCAGTCCGTTTCCAGCCGGCTGCTGGCGTATGAAAACGCCGTGCGTAAAATGCCGGAATGGCAGGTTTATGATGGCCTGCACACCCTGCTGGGCGCGCCGATCGACGATTTCGCGCTGCCGGAACACTATACCCGCAAGCGTATTCGCGCCATGGGCCGCGTGTCGCTGATGTCTACCCGCGCCACCGAGCTGGCGCTGGAGCAGGCGGGGCTGATTGGCGAAGCGGTGCTCACCAACGGGCAAACCGGCATCGCCTACGGTTCTTCGACAGGCAGCACCGGCCCGGTCAGCGAATTCGCGACCATGCTTACCGAAAAGCACACCAATAACATCACCGGGACAACCTACGTCCAGATGATGCCGCACACCACCGCGGTGAATACCGGCCTGTTCTTTGGACTACGTGGCCGCGTGATCCCAACGTCGAGCGCCTGTACCTCCGGCAGCCAGGCGATTGGCTACGCCTGGGAGGCAATTCGCCACGGGTATCAGACCGTGATGGTCGCGGGGGGCGCGGAAGAGCTTTGTCCGTCTGAAGCGGCGGTGTTTGACACGCTGTTTGCCACCAGCCAGCGCAACGACGAACCCAAAACCACCCCCTCGCCGTTCGATACGCAGCGCGATGGTTTGGTGATTGGGGAAGGCGCAGGCACCCTGATTCTGGAGGAGCTGGAGCACGCCAGAGCGCGCGGGGCCACCATCTACGGTGAGATCGTGGGCTTTGCCACCAACTGTGACGCGGCCCATATCACCCAGCCGCAGCGTGACACCATGCAGATTTGCATGGAGCAGTCGCTGGCGATGGCGGGGTTAAGCGCCCGGGATATGGGGTATATCTCCGCGCACGGTACCGCCACCGACCGCGGCGATATCGCCGAAAGCCAGGCCACGGCCGCCATCTACGGTGACAGCGTGCCGGTTTCTTCGCTGAAGAGGTATTTTGGCCACACGCTGGGGGCCTGCGGCGCGCTGGAAGCGTGGATGAGCCTGCAGATGATGCGCGAAGGCTGGTTTGCCCCGACGCTCAATTTAACGCAGCCGGATGAGCAATGCGGGGCTTTAGATTATATTATGGGAGAAGCCCGTCAGATTGACTGCGAGTATCTGCAGAGCAATAACTTCGCGTTTGGCGGCATCAATACCTCGATTATCATTAAACGCTGGGCGTAACTATGTACCGGTTTGTTCTGGGAAAAATTTCCACCCTTTGCGCGGACCCGCTGGCGTCAACGCTTGCAGATAAGGCACCTCAGGGTGCACGACAGGCCTCCTGGCTGGCCGGACGCTGCTCGCCAGAACATTATCCCCTCACCCGCTCCCCGACATCATTTACGGCGAACAGGGGAAGCCGGCATTTGCGAAGGGGGATCCGCTGTGGTTCAACCTGAGCCATAGCGGTGATGATATCGCCCTGCTGATGAGCGATGAAGGCGAAGTGGGCTGCGATATCGAAGTGATTCGCCCCCGCAAGAACTGGCAGGCGCTGGCCAACGCCGTTTTCAGCCTGACAGAGCATGACGAGCTGGAGCGTGAAGCGCCCGAGGAACAGCTTTCTGCCTTCTGGCGTATCTGGACGCGCAAAGAAGCGATTGTGAAACAGCGCGGCGGCAGCGCCTGGCAGATTGTCAGCATCGACAGCACGGCGCAGTCGCACTCGGTCAGCCAGCTGCAGCTCGGTTCTCTGAGCCTTGCCGTCTGTACCTCGACCCCTTACACCCTGACCACCGAGTCGATTATTCACGTCGGGGCAGGAAAATCACCAGTACACCCAGCATAATCAACGCGACGCCCAGTAGCCCATGCCAGGAGAAGTGCTCCCCCCAGCCGGGCAGCAGGATTGCCGCACCCCACACCAGGATATAGCTGAGGCTCAGCAAGGCATACGCTTTGCTGAGCGCCATGCGATGCAGCGCCAGATACCAGCAGCCCATGGAGGCAACGTATCCCGTTAACCCCAGCAGCAGCGCGCCCGTGCCGGACGAAACGTGCCACAGCGCGGAGATAAACGTCAGAAAATCGCTGACCGGCGGCAGAGCCTGCATGGCATCGCGCAGCAACAGCTGTGCGGCGCTGACTAACAGCACGCTGCATAAAGCCCAGAACGCGCCTTTCACAGGCTTCCTCCCAGCACGATAATCCCCATGATAATGAACCCGACCCCCAGCCAGTGGTGCACAGCAACGTGCTCGCGCCAGAAGACCTTCGCCGCCAGCGTCACCCAGACAAAATTGAGGCTCAGCATAGGGTAAGCTACGCCGACGGGCAGGCTCTGCAGCACCACCAGCCAGACCAGCATTCCGCAGCCCAGCGCCAGCATCGCCAGGCCAAGCCACCGCATGATGTGCGCGCCACGCCGCCCGCCTTTCGCCGGACGGGTAGCCTGTTTCTGGCACAGCTGTCCCGCGCAGCTCAGCAGGCTTGCCAGTATGAGCCAGGTCCAGGTCATCACTTCGGCAGATACTCCAGCAGGGCCAGACGCCCCTGGATATAGAGATTGTCCGGCTGCGGTAAATTCGCCTCTGCAATATCGTCACGTTTAGACAGCAGCATCACCAGCGACACGCTTCCCTGCTTACGATGCGTTGCCAGCCACTGCGCGAAGTCGTCTTCACTGACAAAGCGATCTTTCGCATCGGGATAATCCAGCCCGTAGCGCAGCTCGCCGCTCTGAGCAAACAGCGTGATGTCACTGCGCTTCAGCTCCCACGCCAGGCCCGCGGCCACGCCAACGTTATTGGTCAGCACAAAGCGGCTGCCCTGAAGCGGCTCGCGCACGGTATCCACCAGCGACTGCGGCTGTTTGGAATCCACCACCAGGTTCGGAATGGCAAAACCAATCAGCAACGCCAGGCCCGCAGGACACAGCGCCGCCAGCCACCAGCGCCGCTGGCTCTGCCGCAGCGTAAACCAGCCTACCGCGCCCCAGATAAGGAACGCCACCACCGCGCAGAAGACTTTATACAGTTCGACCGACGTCCAGACCGGATGCTTAGCCAGCCCCCACGGCGAGACCACCAGCGCCGCCACCACGCCGATAGCGCCAAACGCCAGATTAATGCCGCCGTTAATGCGTAACGCTCTGGCCCCTTTTTCCGCCGCGAGGCAGGCATAGCGCGCCATCAGGATAGCCAGCGGGGCAAAACAGGGCAGGATATAGGTCGGCAGCTTGCCTTTAGCGATGCTGAAAAACAGCAGCGGCATCACCACCCAACCCAGCAGGTAGAACCCTCCGCCCGCGTTTTGTCTGTCATTCCAGCCAAGACGCAGCGCGCCTGGCAGCAGCGCCAGCCACGGCAGGCTGCCCGCGAGCAGGAACGGCAGGTAATACCAGAACGGAGCTTTATGCTGCGCGTCGCTCTGGGCAAAACGCTGAATATGCTCAACCCAGAAGAAGTAGCGCCAGAAATCAGGCTCGCGGTGCGCAATGGCCAGCCCCCACGGCAGAACAATCAGCACGCAGCTCAGGACCGCGAGCCAGCCAAAAATCAGCACCTCTTTCCAGCGCTTTTGGGCAATCACCCACGGCAGCACGCCGATCACTGGTACCGCCAGCGCCAGGAAGCCTTTGGTCATCACCCCCATCCCGCAGGCCAGCCCAAGCAGCACATAGCCGCCCGCTTTTCCGGCCACGGTGCGCGCCTGTGAGGCGAGCCAGAAGCTGCACATCGCCGCCACCAGCCACAGAGTGACGATGGGGTCCAGCACCGCATAGGTGCCGATGCCATACACCAGGAACAGGGTCAGGAAGATCAGGCCGGAGAAAATGGCCGTACGCTTATCCCGCCAGAGACGCCAGGCCATCCAGATCACCAGCAGCGCCGCGAGCCCGGTGGAGAAGATCGACCCGGCGCGTACGGCAAAGTTCGTGTGCCCGAACAGCCATTGTCCGATAGTGTTGATCCAGTAGCCGGCAATCGGCTTTTCAAAGTAGCGCAGCCCGAGGAAATGCGGGACAACCCAGTCACCCGTTGCCAGCATTTCGCGGCTGATTTCCGCATAGCGCGTTTCATCAGGCTGCCACAGCAGGCGAATATCGACCGGAATGAAGTAATAAACGATAAACAGTGCGAAAAGCGCTACGCAATAACGGGCTGTTTTCATGGGACCGGACTCACGGTTTGTTGATAGCCAAGCCAGCCTTCCCGGCCAGCCAGTTCATTACGGACGACTTTACCCACGGGCAGGGTGCTGAGGTCGTCCGGCAGCAGCTCGCTCATCGGACAGAACGCAATACCTTCCTGAGCGGCCATCGTCAGCAGTTCATCGAAATCATGCTGCCAGGCAATCCCTTCCACTTCGGCATGGATGGTATAGACCGGCGTTCCGGCGTCACGATGGATGCGGTCCAGAATGTAGCGATTAAATGCTTCCGCCTTCACCTCGCGCCCCACCACCTCATCCCACGTGGGAAGCGTGACCGGAATTTGCACCGTACCGTAGCGATTTTCGCCCAACAGCGGCAAAAACGGCCCGGTTCCACGACAGTCGCTATTGTAGCGAAACGCGAAATGCTCTTTGGCTTTGACCACCCGCTGGTCGGCACGCCATCCCGCCACGGCGGAGCAGCGCACGGGCTGACCGATGATGGCCTCAAGCTCCAGCATTCCACGCTCGACCTCACGGGACAGGCGCGGGATATCCCAGACGCCCGCCCACGCCTGCCAGGCGTGATGATCCCAGGCATGCAGGCCGACCTCGTGTTGCTGCGCCGCCGCGCGGATAACCGCTTCATTACCCGCGCCGATGCGTCTGCCGGGCCAGGCGGTGCCGGCCAGCAAAATATCCCAGCCGTAGAGCGATGCCGCGCGCGAGCGCAGCATTTTGAACAGAAATGCCGGTTTAACCAGACGCCATAAATGGCGTCCCATGTTGTCAGGCCCCACGCTGAAGAAAATGCTGGCACGCACGCCGTGCCTGCTCAGCAGTTCCAGCAGTCTGGGCACGCCGTCACGCGTTCCCCTGAAGGTGTCGACATCAATGCGTAAACCGACTTTTTTCATGAGGCCTGTTCCGATAGCTCCACGGTGCGCAGGAAGAAGTCGAGCGTTTCATCAATGGTCTGCTCCATCTTCACCGTCGGCGTCCAGTTCAGGCAGCGCTTCGCGTTGCGGATGCTTGGCTTACGGTGCTCGACGTCCTGGTAGCCCTTTCCGTAGTAGCTGCTGCTTTCCACTTCGCGGAAACCGGCAAACGGCGGGAAGCGATCGCGCAGCGGGTGGCGCTCAAAGCTTGCCAGCAGCATCTCTGCCAGCTCGCGAATGCTCGCCTCGTTTTCCGGGTTACCGATGTTGATGATCTCACCGTTGCAGCGGTTATCTTTGTTCTCAATGATGCGGAACAGGGCTTCGATACCGTCGCTGATGTCCGTAAAGCAGCGTTTCTGACTCCCACCTTCAATCAGCTTGATAGGCGAGCCTTCAACCAGGTTCAGGATCAGCTGAGTGATCGCGCGGGAGCTGCCGATTCGCGCCGCGTTCAGGTTATCCAGACGCGGGCCCATCCAGTTGAACGGACGGAACAGGGTAAAGCGCAGACCCTCTTTCTCGCCGTAGGCCCAAATCACGCGGTCCAGCAGCTGCTTGGAGACAGAGTAGATCCAGCGCTGCTTGTTGATCGGCCCGACCACCAGGCTGGAGGCATCCTCATCGAAGTTTTTGTCGGTACACATGCCGTACACTTCAGAGGTGGACGGGAAGATGATGCGCTTGTCGTATTTCACGCAGTCGCGGATGATCTTCAGGTTCTCCTCGAAGTCCAGCTCGAACACGCGCAGCGGGTTACGGGTGTACTCGATTGGCGTGGCGATGGCGACCAGCGGCAGCACCACGTCGCATTTTTTAATGTGATATTCGATCCACTCGGAGTGAATGCTGATATCCCCTTCCACAAAGTGGAAGCGCGGGTTGTTGAGGAAACGGCTGATGGCGTCAGAGCCGATATCCAGACCGTAAATCTCGTAGTTATCGTCTTTGAGCAGACGTTCGGTCAGGTGGTTCCCGATAAAGCCGTTCACGCCGAGGATCAGCACGCGCGTGCGGCGCTTGATGGCAACCACCGGCGCGCTGGTGATCAGCGCCCCGGCCACCAGACCCAGAGATTGCGCCAGCTGCGTGCCCTGAACGTACAGGCCGTTGTCGGTCTGCCCGGTGACGATCTCCAGCGCCTGCTCGCCGCAGCTCACAATCAGCGGGGAGACGGAGACAACGGTGCCCGGCTTAGCGGCCGGGATATCGTCACGCACGCGGGATTTCCAGACGATAAATTTGCTTACGCCCGCAAAGCTGTACGCGCCCGGCCACGGGTCGGTCACGGCGCGCACCAGGTTGTGCAGCTGGCGGGCGGGTTTATTCCAGTCCAGGCGACCATCTTCCGGCGCGCGGCGGCCAAAGCAGCTGGCCTTGCTTTCGTCCTGCTCGCTCTCGCTGAAGGTGCCGTTGAGGATGGCTGGCAGCGCGTCACGCAGCAGGCTTTGCGCCGCGGTGCAGAGTTTATGATGCAGCTCAAGCGCGGTTTCATCCGCGTCGATTGCCACGCGCTGCTGGGCGACGATGGCCCCGGCATCTGCGCGGCGTACCATGCGGTGCAGCGTCACGCCCGTTTCCGTTTCGCCGTTGACCAGCACCCAGTTCAGCGGCGCGCGGCCACGGTAGGCGGGCAGCAGAGAGCCGTGAAGGTTAAACGCCCCTTTTGCGGCCAGGCCTAAGATCTCGTCGCAGATCAGGTTGCGATAGTAGAACGAGAAGATGACATCAGGTGCGAGCGCGCGGATGCGATCCACCCACAGCGGGTGGTTGACGTCGTCCGGAGCATACACCGGAATACCGCGCTCGGCGGCGATACGCGCCACGGAGCCGAAGAAGTGATTCTCTCCCGCCACGTCCGGATGGGTAAAGATTGCAGCAATGTCATAGCCCGCTTCCAGCAGGGCCAGCGTGCCCGCGCACCCCATATCGTGATAGGCAAATACAACGGCTTTCATGGGTGGTTTTCCTCTTGAGATGCTTTGTGTTCCTGACGGACAACACGTTGAATAAAGTAGCGCGGACGTGCGCGAACATCGTTATAGATACGGCCTATGTATTCACCGAGCAGGCCCATTCCGACGAACTGGGCGCCGATGAACATAAACAGCACGGCAAAAAGCATGAAGACCCCTTCCGCCGCCCACTGCGGGCCAAAGACCAGCCTCAGCACCACCAGCAGGACGGACAGCGTAAAGCCGGCCAGGGCGATGATGCTGCCGAACACGCTCAGCAGGCGCAGCGGCGTGGTGGTCAGGCAGGTGACGAGGTCGTACATCAGATTGATGAGACGCATAAAGCTGTACTTCGATTCCCCGTGCTCGCGCTCGGCGTGCAGGACCGGAATTTCCGTTGCCTTGCGGGCAAAGGTGTTGGCGAGGATCGGAATAAAGGTGCTGCGCTCATGGCAGTGCAGCATGGCGTCGACTATATGGCGGCGGTAGGCGCGCAGCATGCAGCCGTAATCGCCCATTGCTTTACCGGTGGTGCGCTGAATAAGGCGGTTTATGGTGCGCGAGGCCAGCTTGCGGAACAGGCTGTCCTGACGGTTCTGACGTACTGTGCCGACCACGTCATAGCCTTCATCGGCTTTCGCCACCAGGCGCGGGATCTCCTCCGGCGGGTTTTGCAGATCCGCGTCCAGGGTGATAATCAGATCGCCCGTAACGTGGCTGAACCCGGCCATAATGGCGGAGTGCTGGCCATAGTTACGGTTGAGCAGCACGGCGACAATATGGCTGCCTTCGGCCTGGGCGGCTTCGGTCAGCATCAGCGCGGAATCATCACTGCTGCCGTCGTCCACCAGCAGAATTTCATAGGCTTTGCCCAGCGTATCGCAGGCTGCCGTGGTGCGGCGGATCAGCTCGGGCAGGCTCTCCTGCTCGTTATAAACTGGGATGACCACAGAAACTTTTTGTACAGGCGGTGCGCTGAACATATCAATGTCCTGCAAGCTGATGGAGCGCGGTAATGACGCGGGTTGTGTCGTCATGAGTCATGTCCGGGAAAAGAGGGAGAGAACAAATACGCGCGCTGTTCCATTCCGAATTCGGAAGCGATACATCAGGAAAACGCTCGCGGTAGTATTTTTGGGTGTGCGCCGCGCGGAAATGAAGGCCGGTGCCGATGCCTTGCTCCTTAAGCGCCGCCATCAGGTTGTCGCGTGAGATCCCGCAGCGCGCTTCATCAACGCGAATAATAAACAGGTGCCAGGCGTGAACGTGTGGCCATGACGGAATGCTCAGCGGCTGGAACGGCGTATCGGCAAGCTCGCGCAGGTAGCGTTGCGCGATTGCCTCGCGGCGTAGGTTGGCCTCTTTCAGCTTACCCAGCTGTACCAGCGCCAGCGCGGCGTTGATATCTGCGAGGTTGTACTTAAAGCCCGGGGAGATCACTTCGGCCTGCGGCGCGCGGCCGTGCGTCTGGCGGTCATAGGCATCCACGCCCAGGCCGTGGAATTTCAGGCTGCGGATCCGCGCGGCAAGCCGGGCGTTATCCGTGACGACTAAACCACCTTCCGCGCAGGTCATGTTTTTGATGGCGTGGAAGGAAAAAATCGCCGTGCCTTTCCAGCCCACGTGACGGTTCTTGTAGTACGTTCCGGCGGCATGGGCCGCGTCTTCAATCACCGTAATACCGTGACGCTCACCGACGGCATGAATGGCGTCGATATCACACGGCGCGCCGGCGTAATGCACGGGAATAATCGCTTTGGTACGCGGGGTAATGGCGGCTTCAACCGCTTCCGGCGTCACCATCAATGTCTCGTTGTCCACATCGATCATGACCGGCGTGGCGCCCAGCAGCACGATCATATTCAGCGTGGAGACCCAGGTTTGGGAGGGGGTAATGACCTCATCGCCCGGACCAATATCCAGCGCCATCAGCGTGACGTGCATGCCCGCCGTCGCCGAGCAGACGGCAATCGCGTGCTGGTTCCCCGTCAGCTGACAAAATGCCGCTTCAAGTTCCTGATTTTTAGGCCCTGTGGTGATCCAGCCGGAGGTTAAAACCTCCTGCAACGCCGCTAATTCCTCACTACCCATCGACGGGCGGGAAAAAGGCAAAAAATCACTCATCATTAATTTCCTTGCAATAAGAATGGCACGCGCTTGATATTAACCAATTACTTTTTCGTTTATTTCAACGAACCATAAACTCATATCAAGGTATCGTTCATTTCTTAGGGAAAAATTAAGATGCGTAATTTAGTTGTAACAAAACCAATATTAATTCATTTATAAACAATGGCTTATGCAATTATGAATTATTTATTTCGTGATCAAACTCAATTTTTACAAAATGTTATTTTAAACCAAACATAAACAAACAAAAAAAAATCCCGGTTATTTCTGTAAAAGCAGAAATAACCGGGAACTTTTCTTTTTAGTTAACTGTCGCGCTTATTTTAAGTTATCGGGAAAGTTTTTCGGTAACTCGCTGGCCGCGCAGGCAATCACGCTTTCGTTGTTCGCACCGCAGTCGCGTACAAAGGTGATGGTGGCAAATTCGTCAATCACTTCTGTTGGATATGCCGGCCCCGCATCGCGATAGCTGTTCATCAGCGGAATATGGTCGTTCTGGAAGCAGACGGTTTTTTCCGGGTTGTTCATGACCCAACGCGGGAAGAAGATGGTGCCGTGGAACAGTTTGTCGCCCAGGTTCACAATCAGGCTAACGTCCGTACCGGTTGGCTCGGTCCAGGAGATTTTATAGATGCTCTCCCCTACCCGCACGATGTAAGCCTGCTGATCTTTAACCCAACGGTTTGCCACCAGGCCGCTGTGAATACGGTAGTCGAGAGTAGTCTCGTTTTTGACGTAAATTTCGTAATTCCAGCCGTTGTCATAGGTATAAACCAGATGTTTGCCAACGAAGCCGCTTAAGTCGTGTTTGTCGAATGTGTTCATAAGATGTCTCCTTCGTTTTGATGAGACGATCTTAAGCCTTCAAAAAATGAATGAATAACGCTATGTTTTAATCAAATTCATCCAATTTTTAGATAAATTATGCACAAGACGACGCTGGAACAGTGGGCCTTACTGGAAAAAGTGGTGGATGCGGGCAGCTTTGCCAAAGCTGCAGAAGAAACCCACCGCAGTCAGTCCTCGGTGAGCTATAACCTGTCGCTGCTGCAGGAGCGGCTGGGCGTGGCGCTGCTGGCGCCGGAGGGGCGCAGGGCGGTGTTGACCCCGGCCGGTGAACTGCTTCTCGGCCAGGTGAAACCGCTGCTGAAAGCGTTTTCGTATGTCGAGACGCGCGCGGCGACCCTTCGTAACGGGATGCGCACGCGGCTGGACCTGGTGGTGGACTCGATTTTCCCACGCCGCCGCCTGTTCGCCATTCTGCGTCAGTTCCAGCAGCAATATCCGCAAACTCAGGTCCGCCTCACGGAGGTGCTGGAAAATACCCGCGCCGATGCCATGAACAACGAGGCCGATGTGATGGTTTTAACCCGCCGCCAGGACATTACCGGGCTCGGCGAATGGCTGATGAACATTGACTTTGTCGCCGTGGCGCATCACCGGCATCCCCTCTTTAGCCTCGACGCGCCGCTGAATGATGAGATGCTGCGCCCGTGGCCGCTAATCCAGATTGCGGACAGCCAGAACGCCGCGCGGGCTGCCGGCGAGTCGTGGACGTTCTCGACCATCGACGCTGCCATAGAGGCGGTCGTCTCGCAGGTCGGCTACGGCTGGCTGCCAGAGGAACGCATTCAGCCCCAGCTGGAGCAAGGCGTACTGAAACTCCTCCCGCTGAGCCACGGCGTTCGTCGGGCCACGCCGCTGCATCTGATCGTGAAGCGCACCCTCGCCCCGCTGGATGAGCAGGTTGAAACCCTGCTGCGCCTTTTTAGCCAGGAGCCGTCATCATCACCTGCTACGCTTTAAGGTCCGAACGTTAAAACGATAAGGAGCCGATGATGAAAATCGACTTTGCGGGGAAAGTGGCCCTGGTCACCGCCTCAACCGGCGGGATCGGGTTTGCCATTGCCAGAGGCCTGGCAGAAAGCGGCGCGGAAGTGATCGTTAATGGCCGCAGCACCGACTCGGTGAACAAAGGTATTCAGCAGCTGCAGCAGGTTGTGCCTGGCGTGCAGGTGCGTGCAGCCATTGCCGATCTCAGCACCGCGGAAGGGGTTGAATCGCTGCTGAAGGTTGCGAGCGACGTCGATATTCTGGTGAACAACGCCGGGATTTACGGCCCGCAGGATTTCTATGGCACCGACGATGAAACCTGGGAGCGCTACTGGCAGACCAACGTGATGTCCGGCGTGCGCCTCTCCCGCGCCCTGCTGCCGGGCATGGTGAAAAAAGGCTGGGGCCGCGTGGTGTTTATCTCCTCCGAGTCAGCCTGCAATATCCCGGCAGACATGATCCACTACGGGGTGACCAAAACGGCACAGCTTTCGCTGGCGCGCGGGCTGGCGAAGTTCGTGGCGGGAAGCGGTGTGACGGTGAACAGCGTGCTGCCGGGCCCGACGATGTCCGACGGTTTCGCTGAAATGATGAAAGATGAGATCGAGAAAACCGGTAAATCGCTGGAGCAGCTGGCGAAAGAATTTGTCATGACCAACCGCCCCAGCTCGGTTATCCAGCGTGCCGCCACCGTTGAAGAGGTGGCTAATATGGTGATTTATGTCTGTTCGACGCAGGCCTCCGCCACCTCGGGCGCGGCATTGCGCGTCGATGGTGGCGTGGTGGATGACATTATTTAATGTCGTCAGGCAGCGCTGCCCGCGACACGACGGGCGGTAATGTAACGATCCTGCCAGTAGTCATCAGTCAGGGTTGATACCGTTACGCCCTGGCTGCCGGAGGCATGAATAAACTGGCTGTTACCGATATACACGCCAACGTGCCTGCGGTTCGGGCCCGTCTGGAAGAAGACCAAATCTCCCGCCTTCAGACGGTATTGCGCTACCTGTACACCGCGATGGATCTGCTCGCTCGTCGTGCGCGGCAGATAAAGATGCGCCGCATCGCTGAACAGATGCTGCATAAGCGCGGAGCAATCCACTCCGCGGTGCGTGGTGCCGCCCCACTGATAGTGAGTCCCTTTCCATTTCTGGTATTGATCCAGTATCCGGGAGCGGAGTGGGCCTGTCTCCTGGTGAAGCAGGGCCGACTTCACCGGCGATTCCGCAAATGTGCTATCGGCGGAGATCATCGATGCGGGCAACTGAAAACTCAGTGCGGAAAACGAAGCAAAACTTAACGTGAGGATTGAAATAAGCGATCTGAATGTCATATCTAAACAGGAGCTAAGAGTTAATTTATCCTTACCTGTGGGGGCCAACGTTCCCCCGAAATATCTTTCGATGTGGCGATAATATAGACTGCTCACTTTTTCACCAATCATTATTGAGGCCAAAATTGGACTCACTTTCAGATCGCAAGATTGAGAAAAAAAAGGGTGGTGATGTAAGGACTGTTCAGATAAAGCAGGTAAACTGATCGACAGAATGTGTAATTCAGCTAAGACGTATTTATGACCAATATGATTGCCGACGAGACGGTGGCGAAATCCAGCGTGCTCTCTGTCTTTGACTTTGACGGGACGCTCACGCACCACGACAGCTTTATCCCTTTCCTGCGTTTTGCCTTTGGGAAACGCTACTTTGCGGGTCGTCTGGTGCGCATGGCGCTGCCCACGCTCCACTGCGTGCGCCGCAAGCTGACGCGTGATGAGCTGAAGGAAGTGCTGATTAAAACGTTCCTGACGGGCGTGGACGAACACTGGCTACGCCAGCAGGCGGAAGCCTTTTGCGAAAAATACTGGAACAAGCTGATGCGCCCCGAAGGGGTTCTGGCGGTGGCGGCTGAGGTAAATTCCGGCGCGGAAGTGACGATCTGCTCTGCGTCGCCGGCGCTGGTGCTCCAGCCGTGGGCGGACAGGCTCGGCATTAAGCTGATTGGCACGCAGCTGGAAGTGAAGGACGGCAAGCTGACGGGACGCATTACGGGCAATAACTGCCGCTGCGCCCAGAAAGTGGCGAGGCTGGAGAAGGTGTATGGCGATCTGAACGACTATCATCTGCGAGCCTGGGGCGACACCCGCGGCGACCACGAACTGCTGGCCGCGGCGCAGGATCCACACTGGCGGCACTTCCATCACCCACGCAAGCGCCGGAATTCACCGATTAAGGGTTAGGTGCGGTCTGTTGCCCTCACCCCAGCCCTCTCCCACAGGGCTGAGGGTTCCCCACAAATTAATGCTAGCACTGAACAATCCCCTCGCCCCTATGGGGAGAGGGTTAGGGTGAGGGGAACATACGGCTGTGGTAGTCATTCCGTTCACTTTATGTTCCCTGCTACTCTGTAACGACATGACCGGTGAACGTGCCAGGGTGGCTCAGTCGCCACCACCCTGGCGACCCGGGCTCCCGGCGGTAAATCGCCGCTTCGCGGTGCCTTCGGCTTATTCCTTCCGGCTTATCGGGTACGGGCGGAGGTAACATCCCTGTAAAGCCCGCCCTCTCGGCGCATCCCTGCGCCTCGCCCCGGCCTGCAGGAAACGCCTCAGCGATTTACAGCCGGACCAGAGCATCGCTGAAAGCCTTAAATCGTTCTGAAACAACGTTAATGCTTCTGCTTAAAAATTACTGGGGATTCCTCAGCCCACAGGGAGAGAGAGAAAAGCGGTGCATCAGGCCTCACGTTTCCCCGGGAACAACACGCTCGCAATAATCCCCAGCGCCAGCACACCTAACACCACAAACAGGCTGGCCGTCGCGCCAATGCTGTAACCGTGGTGCCAGAAGTGATCGGTCGCATTCAGACCCAGCTTGAACGCCACGAAGAACAGCAGCAGCACCACCGCTTTCTCCAGGTGCACCAGATACTGCTTAAGCGCTTCCAGCACAAAGTAGAGGGTACGCAGGCCGAGAATGGCGAACATCATGGCGCTGTAGATAATCAGCGGCTCGCGGCTTACCGCAATAATCGCCGGTACGGAGTCAAAAGCGAACATCACGTCAGAGAGTTCCACCACCGCCACGCAGAGCAGCAGCGGCGTTGCGTAGCGCTTCGCCTTCTTCACGCGGCCAACCGTTACGTCCTGGTTTTCCGGCTTTTCAAGCTCCGCATCCACCTCTTTCTGCGTCAGGATAAACGCGTTGCTGCTGATTTTGGGCCAGACGGGATAGAAGCGTTTCACCAGGCGATAGGCAAGGTGGCCCGAGTAATCTTCCACTTCGTCACTTTCTTCATTGCGCTTGAGCATCATCACCGCCGTCCAGCCGACGACCAGCGCAAAAATAACCTCCACGTACGGCCCCAGGCTCAGCAGGCTGGTGCCGATCGCCACGAAAATACCGCGGAAGACAATCGCCCCCAGCACGCCCCAATAGAGCACACGGTGACGGTACTTATCCGGCACGCCGAACCAGGCAAAGATCGCCATCATCACGAACAGGTTATCGATGGAGAGCACCTCTTCCAGCGCGTAACCGGTGAGGAACAGGCTCGCCATCTCGGCGCCGTGGTGGATGTACAGAAAACCGGCGAAGGCCATCGCCATCGAGAACCAGAAAACGGACCACATGGCCGCACTTTTCAGCGAAACAGGTTTATCGTGACGGTGCATGAAGAGGTCGATAAACATCGCCCCAACGGCCATCACCACAAAGACAACAACGGTTTCAGTCGGGAAACCGAGATGAGCAGAAGCCATGAATCTATCCTTAACCTTCATCTGCGCGCTGGCAGAGGCAACGTTTGCAACAAAAAAAAGAAAACGCCCGTATCACCGGGCAAGAGAATAATAATAACACTTCTTGACGCCAGCCCGGCAATGTAAATGTGATGTTAAAAGTGCCAGGATTTCTCTTACGTCTTCCGGGAAGGCAACGTGTTCTTCCGGAGATTATTCTTTCATTATTATGAAAGTTTTATTATCTGAGCTGAACCTGACACACGGCAAGTAGTAAATAAGCCGTAAAATTCTCACACTGAATTGCTGATAAAACCCTGATAAAAACAACCTAACTCATTGATTTTAAAACCACCAAAGACAAATCATGACGTTCTCACTTTATTTTTTTTAAACGCTTGTTAACCTGACCCAGAAAAATATTCAGACTTCTTGTGATGGAAGTTTTTCACATGGACTGGTAAGCGATGATGAATATCCACCTTAATGTTTCATATTAGCGGAATATCCACATCCCGTGACCACAACAACGCTTTCGAGTGACTAACCCGAAATAATACTGTTCTACCTTTTACACACTGAGGAATATTTTAAAAAATGAATAAATCCGTTATTACCATGGGATTTTTATTGGCTGCAATTGCCAGTCCTTCCAGCCATGCAGCGCCAGGTAAAGGCGCAGGGACGATTGAATTCACGGGTATGATTACCGCGAGCACCTGTGATGTCGATATTAACGGTCAGGGGGGGAACCCAACGATCGATATGGGTACCATCTCGTCTTCAGCATTTAAAGAAAAAGGTGACGTTGCGGGTATTCACCGTATCCAGATAGAACTGTCTAACTGCGATACCGCCGTCCTTAAATCAGCCGGAGCACGATTTGGCGGTGCCTATGATGCTAATGACAATAATCTGCTCGCGCTTAAAACCGGTGGCGACGCCGCAACGGGTTTGGGTATTGAATTCCTGAATGAAGATGGAACATCGTTAAAACTGGGCGACAACCCGAATAAATTTGTTCCTATTACCGGTGATGGCACCACGGGGGCAGCCACCCTGCTGTATTCAGCCCGTTATAAAGCATCCCTGGATGCTGTGACCGCCGGTAAGGCAGATGCGGTTGCGGATTACACCATTATCTATAAATAAATCATTCAACTCAGTTCCGGGCAATGAATAACAGCCCGGAACGCAAGGACGTTTTATGTTAAGGAAACGCTATCTGACGCTGCTGGCTCTGCTCTTTGGCTCTTGTATGTCACACGCCAGTGTGACCTTATCCAATACGCGGGTGGTATATCATGCGGACAAGAAAGAGAGCAATATTACAGTCAGAAATAATACTGCCAGCCCGTTCCTGGTACAGAGCTGGGTACAGGGCAAAGATTCACAGGGCACCAAAGCCCCGTTTATTGTGACGCCACCGCTTTTTCGCATGGATGCAGGTAAGTCCAACGCGCTACGTATTATCTATAACGGCGCGCCTTTACCGCAGGATCGCGAGTCGCTTTTCTGGATCAACGTAAAATCGATCCCCTCCTCTTCCAGAGAGGATATTAATAAACTGCAGATAGCGGTAAATACCCGGATCAAATTATTTTATCGTCCGTCAAATTTAATGGATGAACCCACGGATATTAGTAAGAATGTGCAATGGTCTGTTAAAAATAACGAACTCATTGTACGCAACAACTCGTCTTATTATATTTCCTTTGCGGAGGTGAAGATCAATAACAAAGCATGGTCAGAGATTGACATGCTCGCGCCTAAAAGCAGCACAACATTCACGCTCAGGAACACGCTTTTGAAAAACAATGCCACCGTGCAATGGAAATATATCAATGATTATGGCGGCAACAGCCAGTTAATCACACAAAAAATAGAATAACGATTTTAAAACAATAACCTCACAGGGGTATTTTTTCATGACTATATTTTGGGGCATTCGTCCAGCGCTTTGCTTTGCCTGGATATTACCCAGCGCATTATACGCCAGTGATTACTTCGACCCGGCCTTTCTGGAAACGGGTGGCGCGCCGCGTACCGCCGTCGATCTTTCTCTCTTTGAGAACAAAGAGAGCCAGACACCCGGCGTTTATCGTGTTGACCTGTTTATTAACAATAAAATGTTCGACACGCGCGATATCACGTTTCGACTCGAAGAGAACGCGCAGCATAAAAATATCCTCGCACCGTGCCTCAGCGAGGAGACGCTCCAGTCGTTTGGTGTTAAAACGGCGGCATTCCCGTTGCTCCGGGACGATACCCAGGGCTGCGCGAGTCTGTCGGCGATCCCTCTCGCAAGCAGCGAATTTGACTTCAGCGAGCAGGCGTTAAGGCTCAGCATTCCCCAGGCGGCCCTGGACAGCCACGCTCACGGCTACATCGATCCTGCGCGTCGGGAACAGGGTATTCCGGGCCTGATGCTCAGCTACAACTACAGCGGCGCCACGTGGACCTCGCACAACGGGACGGGAACCGATAGCCAGTACCTCAGCCTGCGTCCGGGACTGAACGTTGGACCCTGGCGTTTACGCAATTTCTCGACCTGGAGTAACAGCCAGGGACAAGCTGGGCGCTGGGAATCGGTTTATACCTATCTGCAGCGTGATATCAGCGCCCTGAATAGCCAGCTGATTGTCGGGGATAACAGTTCTACCGCAGAAGTCTTTGATAGCACCCCGTTTCGCGGCGTTCAGCTTTACTCGGATGAACAGATGCTTCCGGGCAGCCTGCGAGGCTATGCGCCGGTGATCCGCGGTATTGCTCGTACTAATGCCCAGATCACTATTTTTCAGAACGGCTACAGCATTTATCAAAGCTATGTCCCGCCCGGTGAATTTGTCATCAACGATCTTTACCTCGGCAGCAGCGGCGAGCTGAAAGTTGTGGTGAAAGAGGCGGATGGCAGCGAACAAGTCTCTTTAGTGCCTTACGCGTCGTTAGCGGTTATGCAGCGGGAAGGGCAATACAAATATGAAGTCATTAGCGGCAGCTATCGTTCCAGCAGCAGCGATGCTGAGAATGCCCTGTTTTCACAAGGGAGCCTGATTTACGGTCTGCCGTGGGAAACCTCGATATACGGAGGCATGCAGGCTGCCAGCCAATATCAGTCCCTGCTTTTTGGCATGGGTAAAAACATGGGCGATTTTGGCGCACTGTCATTTGATATTACCCAGGCCTGGGCCACCACTAAACAGGCAGAGAAAAACCGGGGACAGTCGCTACGCCTGCGCTATAACAAAAATTTGCTGTCTACCGGCACTAACGTTGCGATTGCGGGCTATCGCTACTCGACGTCCGATTTCTACACGCTCGGTGAAACCCTGAGCAGCTATCACTCGCAACCCTCGCGCCTGGATCGACGCCGTAGCCGTACAGAACTGACGCTAAACCAAAACCTGGGAGAAAACCTCGGCTATCTCTCCGCCATGCTGGTCAGCGAGGACTACCACACGAGCCAAAAACGCACGACCTCCGCCACGCTGGGCTATGGCAACAGCTGGAACGGGATCAGCTATAGCCTGAATTACAACCACTATCTGAACGTGACAAAAGAGGATAACCAGCGTCTCTATAACCAGGACAATCTGTTCAGCCTGAGCGTGAGCGTCCCTCTGGACAAATGGCTCCGCTCCACGCGTGCCGGTTACACCTTCTCTGCGGCGGAAAAACGCTCGCCAGGCCACAGTGTTTCCCTGAGCGGCAGCGCCCTTGAGGACAATAACCTGAACTGGAGCGTACAGCAGAATATCAACCCAGGGAGCCAGGCAAACAGCAGCGATGCCTCGCTTAGCTATAACGGACGCTATGCGCAGGTTGGCGCCGGGTATGGCTATAGCCGGGACGCGCAGCGGCTGAATTACAGCCTGCGCGGGGGCGTGCTGGTTCATCCTCATGGCGTCACGCTGGCACAGTCGCTGGGTGAAACGGTCGCTCTGGTTGAAGCGCCGGATGCCGCAGGTGTCAGCGTCCGTAACCACACTGGCGTGCGCACCGACCCCTGGGGCTATGCGGTGGTGCCTTACCTGACACCTTATCAGGAGAGCAATATCCAGCTGCGTCCCGATACATTACCTGACGATGTCGAGCTGGAAAGTAACAGCCATAAAGTCGTTCCCACCCGGGGGGCCATCGTTCGGGCACGTTTCACCACGGCGGTGGGTAAACGCCTGATGATGACGCTGAAAGATGCGCAGGGCAAACCCGTTCCGTTCGGTGCCATTGTTTCTCAGAATACCACCAGCAGCATTGTGGGTGATGAAGGCAGCGTATTCCTCACCGGGATGGCAGAAAAAGGGACGTTAGACGTGAGCTGGGGTAAGAAACCCGATCAGCGTTGCCAGGTTCACTATCAGCTTTCTGGCCAGGAACCCACGATTAGCGGAATTGTGCAGTTAACGCAGACCTGCAAATCATCCGTTAATAAATAAAGGAATTAAAAATGAAAAAATTAACGTTACTCGCGTGCCTGGCAGCAGGGGGATTGATGGGCGCGCCAGCTTATGCTGATGTTGTAGGAAGCTGCTGGCCGACATCAACCGTATCTGGTCAGGCGCACAAGTTTGATATTATCGAAAACCTTACTGCCGACGACGTACCCGGCACAACCCAATCCGCATGGAATAATAAAGGTAATTTTAATGGTATCTGCTTCTGTCAGGACTCCAGCTTGCAAGAAAGTATCTTATTTCTATTTACCAGTTCGAAACTGGGCACAGGAGGCGGCAAACGTAACGCAGACTTTATCTATTATCCTCTGGATGCGGAAAAGGGTATTAATATCGGTATAAATGTCGTTCTTGGTGGCGAGGATGAATTGCGGTATATCCCGGTTGATTTGAGTAATACCGCCGGTGTTGATAATGGACGTCCTGCGACAAATAACTGTAATGATAAAAACGACCATACTCTGTTCGCAACCGGCTCCAGCGGGACTGTCTCTCTGGAATTAACTAAACCGCTTCCTTCAGGCCGCATTGATATTCCTATGCAGGAATTAGTGACCATTTTTGCCAAAAAACAGACGGGGAGTTATGACAGATCCAGACCTTTTGTCACACTTAATTTCCAACTGTCAATTGATATTCCACCACAATGCATGATTAATGACGGGCAAACCATCAAGGTCCCGTTTGGCAGTATTACCGCGAATGAATTTAAGCCCGAGGCCACCGGTAAGCAAAAAAGCGTGGATATTCGTGTGACTTGCAAAAATCCTGAAGATGAAAGCAAGGTGAGTATTAAGTTCCGCGCGTCCGATTTTAATGGCTCTGGTTTTATCAAGACCCATAATGATGAAGGTGAGCGCAATGATTTAGGGATAAAACTTGAACACAACGGGAATAAAATTGATAGCAACAGTTCGGCCGTACCAACGCAGGAGGGGAATGTCACTATTATAGCAACACCTGTCCAACAAGGAGAAAAGTCTCCACAACCGGGAAAATTTGAAGCCACATCCACGCTGGATTTCGAGTTTAAATAAAGAAAAAACTTAATACAGCGTAGAAACCTCTTATTTCCCGGCAACACATAGCGCTATACAAATGAGTTGCCGGGTATGAAAAATGGATTTGTATAAGGATATATACTATGAAACTCAAAACGAAAACGCGTGTAGCGCTTTGCGTTGCAGCTTTATCAGGTACTGGCATCACGGCATCACAGGTTATTGCCAGCGATATCGAGCCTTATTCTGTCCCTGTATCTATTAAGGGTGAAAAACAAAAAGACTATTTCGGTATGACGATGACCACGATCGGTAAGTTTTCCGATAAGGACAATGGTTCGCATATCGCGGGTGAAGATATTGTCATTACGGCTCCCTGGGGGGATGGCGCAAAAGGGATCGCGTACGTCATTTTCGGGACTTCCGGTGGGAAACCCATGCAGCAAGTCAATAACGTAGGTGAATTCGATCCGCAAAACGCGCTTAAAATTATCCACAGCAATAAAGCGAATAAGCCTGGCTCAGTGACGACAAAATGGATGGGCGTCGCGGTACGTAAAATAGGTGATATTAACGGCGATGGATATGATGATTTAGTCATCGCCTCCCACTGGCATGATCAGGTCTATATTATCTGGGGCGGACCGCATCACCGTACCGGCGCGCGTCTTTCTAATCAGATTGACCTCAATGATATCGACAACGGCGACGCTCGCCTGGGTATTCGCATCCGTACGGTGAATTCTTCAGGCAATGCGAATACCGGCGGCTGGTTTGGCGCCGCGGTAGGCCCAATTAAATATAAAAATTCTGCCGTGGCTAACAAGATGGTCGATCTTGCTATCGGCGATATCGAAGGCACGGGCGGACGCGGCGGCGCCGTCATTATCTACGGCGCTCAAAAGCCAGGCGATCAGTGGCAGAACATTGATATTAAGCGCAACAACCTGGGCGACTGGGAGATCCCTGCCGCGACCGGTGCCTATATTCGTCCGCAGATGACCGCCACCAACGGTCCGGATAAACCCCTTAACGCCAACCTTGGGCAGCAGATCAGCGATGTCGGGGATATTAACGGCGACGGCTTCAGTGATTACCTGATCGTCGACCCGGAATCGGTCAATGAAGGCCGTAAATCAGAGAACAGCGGCACTGATGGACGCGGCACGGCCTATCTCGTCTACGGCAGCAGCTTCAATCAGGGGAATCTCGACATCGCCTCGCTAAACTCGACGCAGGCAACCCGCATTCACGGTATGGGGGCGGCTTTCCTGGGTGGTCAGTCCGGCGGAGGTGAAGGAAGTAACGATCATAGCGCGTATACACAGGATAAGCCCAATAACGGCACCATTACGCCATTAGGTAATTTCCTGAATGCTCACGCTAACGCTTTTGCGATTAGCGCCCCTGCCGACATGGGTATTGATAAAAAACGTTCCGGGCTGGTCTGGATTATTAAAGGTAAGGCCGACGGCAGTAAGCTGCCATCGTCTCTGTTCCTCGATGCGGCGCACACCCGGCTGAACTACAACAAAACATTTAGCGTACACGATGGCTATGCTATTTACGCCGACAGGCCTGGCAGCAAGCTGGCAGGGTTCGGGAACAGCATTCTCGGTAATGTGGACTTGAACGGCGACGGTAAAAAGGATCTGGTGATTGGCGATCCGAATGCGGTGAACGGCAGCGGCACGCAGGTGGGTGCCGTGTATGTCATCAACGGCGGTAAAAGCCTGGATGACTACGCTGACGATGAAGAAGGCATGATCAATATTAATACGCTGGTGAGAGAAGGCGTTGCGAAAGTCTACTGGGGTAAAAATCAGTATGAAAAATTCGGCGCGTCCATTGCGGCCGGGAGCTTCAATGGCTTCACTCAGGACAGTCTCGCCATTGGTTCTTACCGTGATAACACCTGGACAGGTAAGGTCACCTTCCGCATTGCGGATTACGCTATACCGGATTAATGCTTACATCATCTGAATGGGCAACACCGCCGGGGAGGAGACTCCCCGGCAATTTATTGCGCATTTTGCTGTGTAGAGACATTAAAGTTGTATCCTTTAACCTGAAAAAGACTTTAAAGTTGTAAAGTTTTAAAAAAACACATACAAAACATGATGCTAAGTGTGTATCACACGCTGTTCCAACATTATGCCTTGATGTTCTTGCAGGAACTGCAATTTACAGGAGGAAAAAGGTGTTTTTGTAGTTATCTGGCGTTACGTGACAGTGTTGGTCAGATACTTCCACCTCTTCAGAGTTAAAGTTTGATATATGGGAAAAAAAACGCTCCCGGACGGGAGCGTAAGCCAGTGACTTCGGCGTCAAATGAGGGTCTAACAAGTGGAGCTGCGGGTTAATTCTGGGTGATCTGACTGCGATGCTTATCAGCCTGCTGCTGGTGAACAACGGAAGACTGACCATTATTCGCCTTCTCATGTACAGCTGCGGCCTTCTCATGCTCGCTCATTTCAGAAAATGACTTTGCTGTTTCGTTGGTAGCTCCGGGTTTAGCTTTCATCATTTTTTTATGCATTTCAGCCATGTCCTGGTGGGCAGCAGAATTGCTGTTTTGCATCATGTCATGGGACATTGCGGCCTGATCGTGACTGCTCATATCCATCATTGTCATGCTGTCTCCCTGAATTGCACTTTTTTCAGCAGATGACTGCATCTGGTGGGCAGGTGCCTGTGCATTATTTACCTGGTCATGCATGTTCATTGTCTCTGCAGCCATGGCAGATGAAGCGGCAGCCATAATGGCAACAAATGATACGAGAATCTTTTTCATGGTTGGGTCTCCGGTGTTTACATACCCAAACAATCAATGGCTTATAACAGAGAAAGCAGTTGATCTCAGGGCGGGTTAATCATCACTCCAGGAACCAGGTGATTGTGTTATCACGCTGCTCCTGATTTATGAATAATTATAAAAAACCGCCTCTGTTTATCGCGTGACTGAATGATGACAATTTTGTCACCTTCCAGGTTTCTCCTGAACAACGGGATTAATCCATTAACAGGCGCACTTTGAACACAATTTCACGCCCCTGCTGTTCTGCTGACAGCTCGCCGCCGTGAGCATGAATGATCGACCTTGTAATTGATAATCCCAGCCCCGCGCCTTCCGTGTTGTAGAACCTTGATGAGTCTGCGCGATAGAACCGGTCAAACAAACGTTCCAGATTAGCGGGAACCTGGCCGGACATCGTATTCGTAATCATCACGTTCACACAGTCACTGTCACGCTCAAGGTGTATCGCTGTACAGGTGTTATCGGGAGAATACTTGATTGCATTGGAAAGCAGGTTACTGAAAGCACGTCGGAGCATATCGCTGTCTCCGGCAACAACGCCCTCTCCTTCAACCGTGATTGTCTTTCCTGTTTCGTCTGCCAGGGGCTCGAACAACTCACGTAATTCATTCAGTTCGGCTGCCAGATCCACATCATGTTTATCCAGCCGCAGCAGACCATGCTCTGAACGTGCCAGAAAAAGCATGTCACTGGTCATTCGTGACAACCTTTTCAGTTCTTCCAGGTTAGCGAATAAAATTTCGCGGTAATGCGAAACATCCCTTTCCTTAGCCAGTGCAAACTGCGTCTGCATCATCAGATTACTGACTGGTGTGCGCAGCTCATGCGCGATGTCAGACGAGAAATCTGACAGTTTCCGGAATGCCCCCTCCAGGCGATCAAACATATTATTGAACTCCTGCATGGTCTCAGAGATTTCCGGCGGAGCCAGATCGGGATTTAGACGCTGATCCAGGCTGTGTACGGTCATGGAGGAAGCCAGACTGGTCATTTCCCGTAGCGGTTTCAGACCAATACGTGTGGTCAGCCAGCCCAGAAAAACAGAAATAAAGACCAGACCGATATTGAACCAGAACAGCCAGGTACTGAGTTTGTCCATAAACAGGGTGTGATACCCAGTATCCGTGGCAACCGTAATGATGACATGTTTGCTTTTACCCTGTTCCGGCGTCACGGCAACCCGCCGCGAGATACTGCGGTACACGGTGTTATTTTCTTCCGTCTGGATCATATAGTCGAGAATATCACCCGACTTATTAAGCAGGACCGCTGGAACAACAGAATTTTTGGCATAGAGTTCAACAATTTTTTCATTTTCCATGTTTTTTATAGAAATGAATAAGCCATTGTGCCCCACCATCGCATCGTTTATTTTTTCTGATAATGACTTAATATCCGTTTTGTTCCTGAACGTCTCTGTTTTAAGAAACTCTTCGGTGAGCTGAAGTTTACCTGTCAGAAAATCGCGGTCCTGATTATCGAAATAGCCATTAAGGGTGCTAATCAGGATAAAACTTGATAACCACCATACCGTAAGCATCACCGCAGAAAAAATCAGGCTCAGGCGTGTGGTCAGGGAAATTTTGAACCTCACTCTTCTCTGATCTCCAGGACATATCCGGCACCGCGAACGGTATGGATCAGTTTTGGCTCAAAGTCATCATCAATTTTACTTCTCAGACGTCTCACGGCGACATCAATCACATTCGTATCACTGTCAAAATTCATGTTCCAGACCAGGGACGAGATAAGACTCCTGGGTAACACTTCTCCGGTGCGTTGCAGCAGCAACTCAAGCAGAACGTATTCTTTACCGGTGAGATGGATCTTCTTCCCCGAACGGATCACGGTCCGGCGCACCATATCAACGGTCATATCGGCGATGGTGCAGACTGTTGCGGCCTGCGAGCGTGCCCGGCGCAGTAGGGTTCTTACACGTGCAACCAGCTCCGTAAAATCAAAGGGCTTAATCAGGTAGTCATCTGCGCCAAGCTCCAGTCCTTTCACTTTGTCCCGCACGTTGTCCTTTGCGGTTAAAAACAGGACCGGTTCTTCGTGCCCGGACTCCCTCAGTGCGCTGATGATTTGCCACCCGTCGAGGAAAGGCAGCATCACGTCCAGTATTATCAAATCATACTGTCCCTTCGACGCGGCCCCGAGACCATCGCGGCCATTATTAAAGAGATCGGCCTGATAGCCTTCCTCAACCAGTCCCTGCTGCAGGTAACGACCTGTTTTTTGTTCGTCTTCAACGATTAAAATACGCTGCATGGTCAACTCGCTGATATGAAAGTAAAAATCTCACGCATGAGCTTTGGCTGTCCCCTAGCTGACCTGAGACGGAGCAAGCATTCCGAGCCACGCTACGGCGCCCAGAATGATAATCGCAACAACGAATTCTGTCAGGATGCTGTTTCGCATCAGGGCAACGCTGCGATCATAATTCCCTTCCCTGACCATAACTTCAAGCCGGGGACCCAGGTGAAACCGGTTTGCTGCAGCCAGAAGAAGCATCAGAACAAACAGAGCCGTCTTGGCAAGCAATATCCTCCCCCAGGAACTGTTGAATAAGGGAGTTAAGTTACCCTCAGCAATATACAGATAGTTGACCAGCGCACTCAGGATCAGGGCTACAACAATCACCGTTCCTGCCGTGGCAAATTTTGCCAGGGAGTCAGATATCACAATGACGCTCTGTGCATTATGCTCGTTTCTGCGCATCAGCAGGATAGCAAATGCAACCAGAGCACCTGTCCAGGCACCTGCAGCGCCGAGATGGGTCAGATCGCTCAGTAAATGGAGATAGTAATGCAGACCGTCATGCATAACGGCGTGTCCTCCCCAGGCAAGTGTAGCCAGCGCCACGCCCCCACTCATCGTCATCAGCAGGCAGGACAATACTCTCTTATTAGTGTAAAGGAACAAAGCACCGAGTGTGGTAAACAGGGCACAGAGCCTGACAATCCAGCTAATACCCACATCAGTTTCTTCTATCACCATCTCGATAACATGGATGGATAATTCTCTGAGGTCAGTTACTCCACTCATGGCATTAGATACCAGGAGCATATTAATGCCAGTAAGAATGATGCCTGTAACAACAGCAAAAGTTATAAACGACCTGAAATTAGTCAGGTTATAGGTTTCATGTCTGACACCGCTTATTCCATATATCTGAAAAAATGGCAATCCAAATATTACCATCAAATCCAGATAAAGAAGAAAACGAATAACAATCATAATCAGGTCGTTCATAATATTACTTCACTGTAAAGGTGTAATTACCGGTAATAGGGTGCGTATCTGAAGAAACCGCGCGCCAGTCAACACGATAAGTGCCAGCGGGTAAAGGCTCTCGCGGAATAATGACCATCGATTTAGGGTCAGCGCCTGGCGCCACTTTTGCCGCGACCGGCATCGGAGAATGTGATGACATGCCTTTCATACCCGTCATCGTTAATTTTGCACCTGAGAATTTCACGGTCAGATTTTCCGAGAAATTAAGCTGAATCTTTTCCGGGGCCGCTACGGCTGAATCAGCCTGTGGCACAGAGCTTTTTAATTCCGGATGGGCCATAGCAGAGAAAGCAACGCCCATAACGAGGCCACCTGTAAGAATGGCTTTATTTAAAATCGACATTTTATTTACCTGTTTAGTTGAGTGTTTTATATCAGTGCGTTAAAACCAGATTCTGGCTCCCGCCAGGAATACTACCTGATGGTCTTTCTCACCTTCTCTTTTCGCCATATCGGATGTTTTCCCGTAAAGTTGATTCCAGGAAACGCCTATATAGGGTGCAAACTCACGGCGTATTTCATAGCGCAGCCGGAGCCCCAGCTCTGTGTCAGTCAGTCCCCTGCCGCGACCCCGCGATTCATCATCCTGACTGTAGAAATTCACCTCATAGGATGGCTGGAGTATGAGCCGGTTAGTCAGTAAAACGTCGTATTCTCCTCCCAGACGAAGGGCTGCTTTTCCGCCATTACTGACAAAACCCGTAATTTCAGACTCAAAATTATAGAGTGCCAGCCCCTGAAAACCGACAGCAGCCCAGGTCCGGGCAGAAGCAGGTCTGAAATCCTGCCTGACACCCGCAACCAAATCCCACCATGGGCCAACCGCATGTCCCCAGAGTAACTGCGCTTCAGCCGCCTCCGTTTCCCCATTGCTTCGTTCACCTTCACTCTTTAGCCAAATCCGATCTGTGTCGCCTCCAATCCAGCTGTTAACACTCCAGCTGAAATTGTTGGTGTTATCCGACCGTTGCCATTCCAGTTGATCCAGCAGAACCAGATAATTAATCGCACTGTCGTGAATCGCATGCCCCTGTAAATTGCCGAATGCAGCCTTCCGGTCGGCATCGGTAACAGGCGGAATTGGCGTTCTGCTCTCAGTTACAATGGGCTCCATTGACGTCATCTCAGTGAAATTCTCATCTGCTGGCATCTGCATGGCAGACATGTCGTGCCCGGCGTGGGGATCTGCAGAGACGGAGCCCGCCGCAATAGAAAGCTGTGAGGTAAACAAACCGGCGACCAGAACAGGTATGGCCTTCAAATTTCTCTTCATTCGCATCATTCCTCCACCCGGACTTCACGAAACATTCCCATTTCCATGTGATAGAGCAAATGGCAGTGATACGCCCAGCGGCCAAGCGCATCTGCTGTCACTCTGTAACTGCGTTTTGTACCAGGGGGAACATCTATTGTGTGTTTACGAACCATGAAATTACCGTTTTCATCTTCCAGATCGCTCCACATACCATGCAGGTGAATGGGGTGAGTCATCATGGTATCGTTGATCAGCGTGATCCTGAGCCGCTCACCGTATTTCAGCAGCACCGGTGCGGCATCTGAAAACTTGATTCCGTTAAATGACCAGGCAAACTTTTCCATGTGGCCGGTTAAATGCAGTTCTATGGTACGGCCAGGTTCACGTCCGTCAGGATCCTCAAAGCGGCTTTTCAAATCCGCGTACGTGAGAACCTTTCTTCCGTTATTTCGAAGACCAATACCCGGATCATTTAATTTCGGAGAGACGCTCATCGCCTGCATATCAACCAGTGGGTTATCCGTTTCTGACGCAGGATGACTTTGCATACCCGGCATTCCGGCCATCCGGGAATGATCCATACCGGCCATGCTGCTGTGATCCATGGGCGCGGAGGATGTCCCGCTATCCGGAAGGTCAGCACCGTCCATAGACATCATCTCTCCGCTGTTATCCATGCCTCCCATCTGGCTGTGGTCCATTCCTGCCATATCATGTCCCATTCCCCCCATACCCATATCTTCCATGGTCAACAGAGGACGGGGATCGAGGGGGGGAACGGCAGCACTTAACCCCTCTCTCGTGGCCAGTGTCCCTCGAGCGTAACCGGTCCTGTCCATGGATTGTGCGAAGATGGTATAGGCCTCACCCTGAGGCTCCACAATGACATCATAGGTTTCGGCAACGGCAATCCTGAATTCGTCAACGGTAACCGGGTTTACATACTGGCCATCTGCAGCCACGACCGTCATTTTCAGCCCGGGGATACGGATATCGAAATAGGTCATTGCCGAGCCGTTGATAAACCGTAAGCGTATCTTTTCACCGGGACGGAACAGTCCGGTCCAGTTTTTCAGCGGGGCCTGCCCGTTCATGAGATAGGTGTAGGTGTAGCCACTGACATCCGCGAGGTCAGTCGGATTCATTTTCATTTCAGCCCACATTTTCCGATCGGCAATGGTGGCTGACAGCCCCCTGGTATTCACGTCGCGGAAAAAAGAGCCAACGGTTGGTTTATTGAAATTGTAGTAATCCGACTGTTTTTTTAATTTTTTCAGCAGGCTGTGAGGATTTTCATCGGTCCAGTCAGACAACATGACCACATGCTCACGATCGTAAGTAAACGGTTCTGGCTCCCCGGCATCGATGATAATGGCACCGTATACCCCCTCCTGTTCCTGCAGACCGGAATGGCTGTGGTACCAGTAAGTCCCGTTCTGCTTAACCTTAAAGGTGTAAACGTAGGTATCATCAGGCTCTATGCCCATAAAACTCAGCCCCGGAACACCATCCATATTGGCCGGAAGAATAATGCCGTGCCAGTGAATGGACGTCTGTTCATTAAGACGGTTTTTGACCTTCAGGGTAATGGTGTCACCTTCTTTCCAGCGAAGAACGGGCCCCGGCAGGCCTCCATTGATTGTTTTGGCCTGACGCTCACTGCCCGTGATATTGACGGCCGTTTCACCAATGGTCAGGTCAAACTGAGTACCCTGCAGGGATGCGGCAACTGGCAGGCTCAGACTGGAACGCGCATTGAAACTCCATACGCCAAGACTTCCGGCTACGCCAGAGAGGGTTAACCCCTTCAGGAAAGTTCGTCGAGACGTTTTCAACAGCATGCGCATTCCCTTATTTAAAGTATGGTTACTGACAGAATTCGAGAACCGATTTAAATTAAATTACTGGTTCATCCACTTACAATGAAATGAATCTAGCACACCTTAAGAAACAAATTCATTACAATCGTGTAATGTACATAGCTGTATTACATTTACGTCATCTTCCCCACAGGTTGATTATTTTTATATATGATCATAAGGACATCTTTTATGTACCTCATAAGGACATCTTTTATGTACCTCAGAAGGTAATTACACATGAATATATTAATCACGACCACTGCGTTTACAGCTTTATTTTGTGGGGCAGCTTTTGCTCAGTCCAGTGATATTGCCCATGAAGCACATCGATTTGTTAATAATGCCTCAGCCGTCAGTCATGTGAATTCCTCGACGCATGAAAACTTACCGGACAGGGTTAATAAAAACAACACGCCCTCATTCTCTGAAATGAATGAACATGAAAGGGCCATTGTTGCTCATTCATTTATGAACAACAGCGCGTCCTATGCGCATCAGAAAATGATTGAGGAACATAAAAAAATGCTGTCCGGCAGTGATGCAAATTCAAAGACCTCGTCTTCTTCTTTTAACGAACTGAATGCCGGAGAAAAAGCCGCTCTCGTGCATGAGCAGGTCAATAATGCCGGTGCGGAAGCACATCAGACGCAGGCAAGAAAGCTTCGCGGGCTGTATTCGACCAGGTAACTGCAGGCGGGTTAGTGCTTAGCGTCAGGTGCGCAGCAGGGCTTTACTGACGGGTTACGTAGCAGGACATGAGCCCCATATTGCTCTGCCGTAACCTGTTTCAGTCCCGTTAATCATCACCGTCGGGCTGGTCATACAGTTCCCAGAGCTTCAGGAGCAAACGGGAAACAAGATATGTTACAAAAATGACGACCATCAACGGTGCTCCCGATTAACTGACAGATGACACGCCTCCTGAAAACCCCTAGCATACGCCGCAGTGTTCATGCTAACGGCGAATTCCAGTAAATGTATTCTACCGATGTCGTAAAAGAAAATGCCTACCTTTCAGCCACCCGCTCGGGGCTGGAATCGAACGAGATCGCTACTCTTCAGCGCTCCTTGCCTTCCCGGTTTAATCTGCGGCATTTGAAAAAAAATGAATCATTAAAACTCGTACTGCAAAAGAAAGCGGGAAAATCACGTGTCGTGGCCTATAAATTTACGTCCGGTTCATTTAATTACACGGCGTATCGTATATCAGATAAAAAGTTCTATAACCTTTCCGATACTTCCGGGAAAGGCAGTCTCGATTATCCGTTACCGGCCACAGCAAGACTCAGTTCGCCTTTCAATCCTGCAAGACTTAACCCGGTATCGGGAAAAGTGAGTCCCCATAATGGCATTGATTATTCCATGCCCATGAACACGAAAATAGTCAGCGTCATCGACGGAAAAATCACCCGGGCCGAATACAACAGTACCATGGGATATTTTGTTGAAGTAACGGGAAAAGCCGGTATTAAAACTCGCTATCTCCACCTCAATAAAATACTCGTTACTAAAGGGGCCAGGGTTACACGGGGAGGTGCTATTGCGTTATCCGGTAACAGCGGACGTTCATCCGGTCCTCATCTGCATTACGAGCTGGTCATCAATAACAACCCTGTTAACTCTCTGGCGTTCCGGGCAGCGGCACCCGCTGATAACAAACTCGAACAGCATGCCTTTGCGCATGCCAGAGACTACGAACGATACCTGGACTGATAACGGGACCGCGACGCGGCCCCGTCTGCCGGATTAATTTTTTTTATCGTTTTCACTTCCGTGATGTTGATGATCTCCATGCCCTCCGTGGCCGTGGAAAAGATGCATTAGCGGGCAGACCAGCAATAACAGATATGGCCAGTAACCTGCCACATGTGACCAGTGTTCGCGCAGGAGGGCAAATGCCGCGATCGCGGCGACAGCAATAAGCGCATAGGTGGTACTTTTCATACTGGACTCCTTCTGTTCGTAACTGACCCTTCACTCAGTGTTATTTCCCGAGCCTGACACTTTTCAGACGCAACGCATTCACAATGACGCTGACGGAGGAAAGAGCCATGGCCGCCGCCGCAATAACTGGCGACAGCAGTATTCCATACACAGGATAAAGCAGACCTGCAGCCACAGGCACGCCAAGTGCGTTGTAGATAAATGCAAAAAACAGATTCTGACGGATATTTTTCATGGTGATCTCTGACAGATGACGGGCCCTGTTCAGTATCATCAAGTCGCCTTTGAGAAGGGTGACTCCGGCACTTTCAATTGCCACATCTGTACCCGTTCCCATGGCTATACCCACGTCAGCCGCTGCCAGCGCCGGGGCATCATTCACACCGTCTCCGGCCATCGCAACCACATGGCCAGACTCTTTCAGTCGGGTTATCACTGCTTTTTTGCCATCCGGCAGAATTCCGGCTTCAACCTCATCTATTCCCAGTTTCCGTGCGACTGCTTCAGCAGTAAGCTGGTTATCCCCGGTGAGCATAACGATGCGGATCCCCGCCTGACGCAAAGCTTTAAGCGCATCCGGCGTGGTTGTTTTCACGGGATCCGAGATAGCTATCAGGCCTGCAAGGTCCCCGTCTGTGGCCACATAGATAACGGTAGCGCCTTCCATCCGCAACGTATCCGCAACGGCCTTTTGATTATCAATAACTATACTGTTTTCCTGCATAGCCAGTTCATTACCAATAACAACCCGTTGACCTTCGACATCGCCTGAGACCCCTTTACCCGACGGTGCATCGAAATGAGTGACTGCGGGTATTGCGATCCCCTTTTCCTGTGCTGCTTTAACTACTGCCATACCCAGCGGATGCTGCGAGCCTTTTTCCACTGCGGCTGTTACACGCAAAAGAGATGTTTCCCCACCCGGATTGAGACTGATAATCCCTGTCACCGTAGGCGAACCTTCCGTGAGCGTGCCTGTTTTGTCGACAACCAGCGTGTCCACTTTTTCAAGACGCTCAAGGGCTTCGGCATTCCTGATTAACACCCCGGCCTGGGCTCCTTTGCCCACCCCCACCATTATCGACATCGGCGTGGCCAGCCCCAGCGCGCAGGGACAGGCAATAATCAGGACCGACACAGCCGCAATGAGACCGTGCGCCATCCTGGGCTCGGGCCCCCAGACAGACCAGATCACGAAAGCAACAACCGCGATAAGTATCACCAGAGGAACAAACCAGCCTGAAACGCTGTCAGCCATTCTCTGGATGGGGGCACGCGAACGCTGTGCATCAGCGACCATCTGAACAATTCGTGAGAGCATTGTTTCATCACCGACTTTCTCTGCACGGATGATGAGACTCCCTGTCTGATTAATGGTCCCCCCGATGACAGGGTCACCCTCCGTTTTGGTAACCGGCATAGATTCCCCGGTCACCATCGATTCATCAACGGTTGTTTTGCCTTCGATCACGATACCGTCGACCGGAATACTCTCTCCAGGTCTGATGCGGAGCTTATCGCCAGGCAGGACATCTTCCGCATTAATATCCGTTTCATGACCGTCATGATCCAGCCGTCTGGCGGTTTTGGGGGCAAGGTTCAGAAGCGCAGTAATGGCGCCTGAGGTTTGTTCCCGTGCCCGCAGCTCAAGAACCTGTCCCAGCAGAACAAGCACCGTAATAACTGCTGCGGCTTCAAAATAAACGGCCACCAGGCCATCCATGTTTCTGAACGATGCAGGAAACCAGGAGGGGAAGACGGTTGCAATGACGCTGTAAACCCAGGCTACGCCGGTCCCCATTGCAACAAGGGTAAACATATTCAGGGAGCGGTTACGTAACGACATTCCGGCCCGGGCGAAGAATGGCCAGCCACACCACAACACGACAGGGGAGGCCAGAAGCAGCTGCAGCCATGTGTTGTACTGTGGCGGTACTGTATTCCTCAACTCGGGAAACAGATGAGATCCCATTTCGAGTACCAGAACCGGAAACGCCAGCAACAACCCCAGCCAGAAGCGTCTTGTCATGTCGTGAAGTTCATCACTCGGCCCCGTGGATGCCGTAGCTACGAGCGGCTCCAGTGCCATTCCACAGACAGGACAGCTTCCGGGACCACTGCGGCGTATCTCCGGGTGCATCGGACATGTCCACACACCTTCAGAATTCTCTTTTTCCGCCTGGTGGTGAGGCTGTTTTATCTGATCAGGGCTGACTTCGTGATGATCGTGGTGATGGTGATGGGAATGTTCACTGGCATCTTCGGTAAGATAACGATCGGGATGGGCTTTAAATTTACTCTCACAGCTGGCGGAGCAGAAATAAAGTTGATGGTCCTGGTATCGAATGCTGCTGTGCGCCCTGTCGGGCAGGATGGCCATCCCGCACACGGGATCTCTCACCTTATGCAATACGTGGCCCTCGTCCGGGGATAATGTCTGCTCAGAAGCAGTCTGGTTGTTGTGTTGCACTGCATTGTCATTTTTCACAGTAACTCTCCTTATGCATACCGAAGCATCTTCTGTCTTCAGGGTATGTCATGGATGCGATTACCACGAATATCGCCGGCACAGGAGTGCCTGCTACCGGCGTCCCGTTATCAGCCGTTCCGCTGACTATTCGATTCGCTGGAAGACTTTTTTACTTCCATCCGGTGAGAATGCGATAACATCGTAAGCTTCTTTTCGGGCTCCCATCTCCATTCCAGGACTTCCTGCTGGCATACCGGGGGTGGCGAGACCGTATATACCTGAACCAGACTGCATTGCCTTATGTATCGTTGTCGCAGGCACATGGCCTTCAATGATCAAATTACCGGCAACCGCGGAATGACAACTTCGCAGTCCTGCAGGAATAGCATGCTTTTCTTTCAGGGCTGACAGCGCCTGATCATTCATGACGTGAGTTCGTACTTCAAACCCGTCTTTTTCCATCGCCTTGCCCCACAGGGAACAACAGCCACAGTTTTCAGATTTGTACATATCAATCACTTTTTCACTCGCCATCGCGGGCAGTGAAAGGCCGAGAGCCAGCGCCATCAGAACCACTTTTTTCATACTCACCTCTGTATATTATCGATTTAAACCCTGACGTCAGGGTGAATCAGTAAAGAAGGACACCCACAGGGGGTGCCCTTTCAGGTTCAGGACACGCTTTTTTTATGTCTGCGCAGCCAGATTAATTTGTAGGCGGCAGGAATAATGAACAGGGACAGCAGCGGAGCCGTGATCATCCCACCAATCATGGGTGCCGCGATACGGCTCATGACTTCTGAACCTGCACCGGTTCCCCAGAGTATTGGCAGCAGACCCGCAATGATCACCGCCACGGTCATGGCTTTCGGCCGGACACGCAGTACGGCACCATGATAGAGGGCTTCATCAAGGCCTTCCGGTGTGAACGTCTCTTTACGGGACAATTCCGGGTGCGCTTCAATGGCATGACGCAGATACATCAGCATGACCACGCCAAACTCTGCTGCCACCCCGGCCAGAGCGATAAACCCCGTTCCGGTTGCGACAGACATATGGAAGCCCTGCCAGTACAGGAACCATATCCCGCCAACCAGGGCGAACGGCAGGCTCATCAGGATCAGCAGGGCTTCATCAACCCGGCGGAATGCCAGATACAACAGGATGAAGATGATCATCACCGTCATCGGCACCATCAGCTTCAGTTTCTTGTTGGCATGCTCAAGCAGTTCAAACTGTCCGGAGAATGACACGCTGGTACCCGGTCTCAGTTTCACTTTCTGACTGATCGCCGTTTTAATGTCATTAACCACCGACACCATATCCCTGCCGCGCGCGTCAATGTAAATCCAGCTGGCTGGACGGGCATTTTCCGTTTTCAGCATAGTCGGCCCGGAAACGACCTTAATATCCGCAACATCGCCCAGCGTGATCTGCTGCTTCATCGGGGTCAGGATCGGCATCTGTTTCAGGGCCTGCGGGCTGTTCCGGTAATCCTGCGGATAGCGTATATTAATCGGGTACCGGGCCACGCCTTCAACCGTTTCCCCTACCGTCGCGCCGCCGATGGCTGATGAGATGAACAGCTGCACATCGCCCACCGTCATTCCGTAGCGGGAGGCTTTTTCCCGGTTGATATCCACATCAATGTAGCGCCCGCCTTCCAGTCGCTCTGCGAGAGCAGACACTACGCCGGGTACGGTTTTGGCGACCGCTTCGATACTCTGCGCCGTTGCATCGATATCGGACAGAACCGTTCCGGACACCTTGATACCTATCGGGCTTTTGATCCCGGTTGAGAGCATATCAATACGGTTACGGATTGGCGGCACCCAGAGGTTTGCCAGCCCCGGTAAACGGACGGTCCTGTCGAGTTCTTCAATAATCTTGTCAATCGTCATGCCTGGACGCCACTGATCCTCAGGTTTGAGCTGGATCGTGGTTTCAACCATTTCGAGCGGTGCGGAATCCGTGGCGGTCTCTGCTTTACCGGTCTTGCCAAATACAGAGGCCACTTCAGGAACGCTTTTGATTAACTTGTCCGTCGTCTGCAGGAGCGCTGCAGCTTCAGCCGGAGAGACACCCGGCAGGGTCGACGGCATATACAACAGGTCGCCCTCGTTAATCTTCGGCAGAAACTCACCGCCCACCTGGCTCAGCGGCCAGATAACGGTGAAAATGGACAAGGCCGCAACCAGCAGGGTTGTTTTTGGCCAGTGGAGAACCCGCAACAGCAATGGATGATACGCTTTGATCAGTACCCGGTTCAGGGGGTTACTGGTCTCTGCAGGAATTTTCCCCCGGATCCAGAATCCCATCAGAATCGGAATGACGATGATGGCCAGCGCGGCCGCGCCCGCCATGGAGTACGTTTTCGTGAATGCCAGCGGGCCAAACAGACGTCCTTCCTGACCTTCCAGGGTAAAGATAGGAATAAAGGACAGGGTGATGATCAGCAGGCTGATAAACAGTGCGGGTCCCACTTCAACGGAGGCATCGGTAATCACCTTCCAGCGGGTGGCGTTGTCAATCTGCTCACCCGGATGCTGATGATCCCACTCCTCAAGCCGCTTATGCGCATTCTCAATCATCACAATGGCGGCATCCACCATCGCACCGACGGCAATCGCTATCCCTCCCAGCGACATGATATTGGCGTTCAGTCCCTGGAAGTGCATGACGATAAAGGCGATACACAGACCAAGCGGCAGAGAGATAATCGCCACCAGGGCAGAACGTACGTGCCACAGGAACAGGGCACAGACGATGGCCACCACGATAAACTCTTCCAGAAGTTTGGAACTGAGGTTATCAATCGCCCGGTCGATGAGCTGGCTGCGATCGTAGGTGGTCACGATTTCAACGCCTTCCGGCAGGCTGGCCTTCAGCGTCTCAAGTTTATCCCTCACTGCCGTGATAACGTCGCGTGCATTTTTACCCGACCGCAGGATCACCACGCCGCCAGCGACTTCGCCCTGGCCGTTCAGCTCGGCAATACCACGCCGCATTTCAGGCCCGGTCTGCACGCGGGCAACATCCCGCAGATAAACCGGCACGCCGTTCTCGCCTGTTTTCAGGACGATGTTATTAAAATCATCAATGCTCTGAAGATAACCGCTGGCACGGACCATATACTCAGCTTCGGCCATTTCAACGGATGAGCCACCGGCCTCCTGGTTAGACGATTCAAGGGCCTGTTTCACTTCGGGCAGGCTGATACCATACTGAGACAATTTTACCGGATTGACCTGAATCTGGTACTGTTTCACCACGCCGCCAACCGAAGCGACCTCAGCCACGTTCGGGATGGTTTTCAGCTCAAATTTCAGGAACCAGTCCTGCAGAGAACGCAGTTCTGAAAGGTCGTGTTTTCCGCTGCGATCGACAAGGGCATATTCAAATATCCAGCCCACCCCCGTGGCGTCCGGACCGATTTCAGAACTCACACCGGCGGGCAGTTTTCCCTGTACCTGGTTCAGGTACTCCAGCACGCGGGAACGGGCCCAGTACAGATCGGTGCCGTCTTCAAAAATGACATACACATACGAATCACCGAACTGTGAAAAACCACGCACGGTTTTTGCGCCAGGCACGGACAGCATGGTGGTGGTAAGTGGATAGGTGACCTGGTTTTCTACAATCTGCGGGGCCTGGCCGGGATAGCTGGTTTTGATAATGACCTGCACATCTGACAGGTCAGGCAAGGCATCGACAGGCGTGTTAATAATCGTCCATGTGCCCCAGATGCTGAGAAACAGGGCCCCCATCATGACCAGGAAACGGTTGGCGACAGAGCGCCGGATAATCCATTCAATCATCGTCGTCTCCTCAGTGCCCTGAATGCATATTTACAGGCTGGTCAGACATTGCTGGCATACTGCTTTCTGTTTTTTCAGGGTGGCGCATACGTTCCAGTGCGCCCGTAATATTGGCTTCAGAGTCAATGAGGAACAGGCCACTGACCACCACGGTATCGCCTTCATTCAGGCCGGAGCCGATGCCGGACTGTTGCTGTGACTCATGCAGAACGTGGATCTGTTTCGGCACAAACTTGCCTTCATCATCAACAGTAATCACGCGCTGTTCTTTGCCGGTATCGATAACGGCCTGGCTTGGTATCAGCAGCATCTCCTGGCTTCTGGTATTCAGTTTCAGATAGGCATTCATGCCCGGCTTGAGAAACTCATCCTTATTAGAAACCTGGAGACGGACCTGAAGCGTACGGGTTGTCTGATCCACGCTGGGAAGAATATTCCATTTTTCGACATGGAATGTTTTATCCGGATAAGCCGGTACCGAAATTTCAAACTGCGACGTATCTTTCAGCAGATAGGCGATAGATTCTGGCACTGCAGCGCTGATCCAGACCGGGTCCATTCCCTGAATCTGAGCCACCACCTTATCTTTCGAAATATTCATGCCGGTGCGCAGGTCAAATGCAGTAATGACACCATCAATAGGTGCTTTAATGGTAAAACGGGTCTGAATGCTCCGGGTAGAACGCAGTCTCTGAATATCCTCTTCCGGCATACCTGCCAGGCGAAGCCGTTCCAGAACGCCTTTAATTTGCGTGGAAGTACCACCGGTGCTGGATAACAGAAGGAATTCACTCTGTGCTTCCACCCAGTCCGGAATGGTAATATCGATAAGTGGCGTCCCCTTCTTCACATGATCGCCAATCGTCATGGGGTAGACTTTTTCGACAAACCCGTCAGAACGCGCCTGCACAATAACAAACTGATACTCGTTATAGCTGACATTAGCCGGGATTGTCTGAGAATAATTCAGCATTCCTCGCGTGACTTTTTGCGTTTTTAATCCCAGATTCTGAACCTGGGTTGGGTCGATACGGATCCCGCCACTGCTTTTATCGCCACTGTCATCAGCATATTTTGGCACCAGGTCCATATCCATAAAGGGCGATTTTCCGGGTTTATCAAATTTGGTATCCGGTTTCATTGGGTCATACCAGAAAAGCACCTTTCGTTCCGGTGCCTTTTGTTCTGTTTTTTCTGTCTTTTGTGCTGAGTTTACATACTGCCAGGCAGTAACCGATATCAGCCCCCCTGCTATGAGGCTGCTGATAATTATTGCAGCATATTTTATCTTTAAAGAAGCCATACAATTTTCCGCTAAAAAATCAAAACACCTGGCATATGCGCCTGACGGTTAACTCACACATATACCTATGTGAATGTACAGGCGCACAGGATGTAATCGCTCCGGACAGCCAATCAGGACTGCGTCACGTTAATGCTTTTGAGTAAGGAGATATTGCCCTGCTGAATAAACGAGAAATCGACATGGTTGCCTGTTTTCAGGGCATTAATAGCATCGTCTGCATTAACAAAAGTAAAGCGCATGGTCATTGCAGGCCAGCCCACCGCTGGAATTGCTTCATGCGAAATGGTGATTTTCTTAGTATTCATATCAATGTCTTTAACGACACCGGTGCCCTTGATAACTTGCTGTACCGAAGCATCACTGGCAGTATTCATATCGCCATGCTGATGTGTTTCAGCATGAAGACCGGCAGAAAACATGACAGAGAAGGCACCAAATAAAACGGCTTTAAGTGAATTACGCATTTTAATTTCCTGATTAATTAAATAAATTTACTCTACCCAACCGCCACCCAGCGCGGTAAACAGATTAATTTCGTTAACCTGCCGGGAATAGGTAAGATCGAGAATGGTTTGCTGGGTAGCGAAGAGGGAACGTTCTGCATCCAGCACTTCGATGTAACTGACAGCACCACTTGCATACAATCCTCTGGCACGCTGGAGAGTTATCTGAAGTGAATCAAGATAACGCTGCTGTGACTCAAGTTGCTGGCTAAGGCTGTCGCGCAGCGCAAGCGTGTCGGAAACATCCTTAAAGGCTGACTGAATTTTTTGTTCGTAATTAACCACCGACTGTTGCTGGCGAATTTCAGCCAGCTTCAGATTGGCTTTATTCCTGCCAGCATTAAATATAGGAATTTCAATTTTAGGGATAAAATTCCACATTCCACTTCCTGACGTAAACAGGCTGGACAGCTCCGTACTGCTTGCGGAAAGACCACTGGTCAGGGTAATTGAGGGGAAAAAGGCCGCTCGCGCTGCGCCAATATTGGCATCAGCCGCTTTCAGCTGATATTCCGCTTCCATAATATCCGGTCGCTGCAGCAAAATTTGTGAAGACAGATTTGGTGGCAATTTTACTGGGGCTATCTCCCCGCCTTTCATCCCTTTTTCTGACGGAAGTGCGCGGTACGTTCCCAGCACCAGTTGCAGGGCATTGTTTGCCTGAGCCAGATCGCCTTCTCGTTTGGCTATTTCGGCGCGGGTACTTTCGATTTGTCCTCGCGCCTGTTCAAGTGCCAGAACGTTCGTACTCCCGGTCACGAGCTGCTGCTCAACGAAAGCATAGGACTGTTGATAATTTTTCAGCGTTTCCCGCGCAATACGAAGTTGTTCGTACGCCAGTTGCTGGCTGAAATAGCTTTGTGAAACGTTGGATACCAGCAGGATGTGTACGGCCCGACGGGCTTCTTCGCTGGCAAAGTAGTTCTGGCGATCAGCATCACTCATGTTCTTAAGTTTGCCGAAAAAATCGAGCTCATAGCTGAGCTCCAGTCTCGCGTCGTACTCCTGTGTGGTCGGCTTGTCACCTTTCAGACCACCGCTGTATGTTATCCCGGATGAGGCATTCAGCTGGGGATAACGATCTGCATCCGTGACGTTGAACTGGGCTCGGGCCTCTTCAACCTTCAGGGCAGCCATTCTCAAATCACGGTTATTAGTCAGAGCTTCACCGATCAACCGGGTAACCTGGGGATCGACAAAAAAGTTACGCCAGCCCGTATCCTGATAGCCATTTACCGCTGGCGTCAGGCTGTTATGGGACAGTGAAAACTGCTGGGGTACCGGTGCTGCGGGCCGCTGATATTCAGGCGCAAGCGACACGCAGCCTGCCAGGATGAATATCGTGCTAATGCTGAGTAATTTTAATTTGAACATAACGCTTCTCGTCCAGGCAGACCTGGTAAATGGTTCAAATGAAGTCCAGAGTATTGATAGGGGTACTTTACCTAACGCTCTCTGTTTGCCGGGTGACAGGATAATGACAATGTTGTCATTTTTGCTGTAATCCGTTGATAACGATCGTGGGCGCAATAGAATGACATTAGCAGCCAGCCGGGGAGCAAGATGAAAATATTGATCGTCGAAGACGAAATTAAAACAGGTGAATATCTCAGCAAAGGGCTTACAGAGGCAGGGTTCGTAGTGGATCACGCTGATAATGGTCTTACCGGATATCATCTCGCCATGACAGCCGAGTATGATTTAGTCATTCTGGATATCATGCTACCTGATGTGAACGGCTGGGATATCATCCGCATGCTGCGCACTGCCGGAAAGGGTATGCCGGTCTTACTGCTGACAGCCCTCGGCACGATCGAACATAGGGTCAAAGGACTGGAACTGGGTGCGGACGATTATCTGGTTAAACCCTTTGCGTTTGCCGAACTGCTCGCCCGGGTGAGAACCCTTCTGAGGCGGGGAAACACGATGATCACGGAAAGCCAGTTTAAGGTGGCTGACCTCTCGATTGATCTCGTATCCAGAAAAGTCAGTCGCGCCGGAAACCGCATTGTGCTCACCAGTAAAGAGTTCAGCCTGCTGGAATTCTTCATTCGCCATCAGGGAGAGGTTCTTCCCCGCTCCCTGATTGCCTCTCAGGTCTGGGACATGAATTTTGACAGCGACACTAATGCGATCGATGTCGCAGTAAAGCGACTCCGCGCTAAAATAGACAACGATTACGAGACAAAGCTGATCCAGACAGTCCGGGGCGTGGGCTACATGCTGGAGGTCCCGGATGCATAGCAAACCTTCCAGACGCCCTTTCTCACTCGCTCTGCGGCTGACCTTTTTTATCAGCCTGTCCACGATACTGGCTTTTATCGCATTCACCTGGTTTATGCTGCATTCTGTTGAAAATCATTTTGCCGAGCAGGATGTCAGCGATCTTCAACAAATCAGCACCACACTGAACCGTATACTGCAGTCCCCGGTGGATCCGGATGATAAAAAAATAAGCAAAATAAAGGAATCAATTGCCAGCTACCGCAACGTTGCCCTTTTGCTCCTCAATCCCAGGGGGGAAGTGCTCTTTAGCTCAGCTCAGGGGGCGGCACTACGCCCGGCAGTGAATTCAGCAGATTTTAGCGAGCACAGCCGCGCACGGGATGTCTTTCTCTGGACGGTGGAGGATCCTGCGGGACCGATGGATACCGGGTCCGAAATGAAGATGGAAACATACAGGATTATCGCCTCCTCTGGTCAGGCGATATTTCAGGGCAAACAGCAGAACTATGTCATGCTGACTGGCCTATCCATTAATTTCCATCTCCATTACCTCGATGCGCTGAAAAAGAACCTGATTGCGATTGCCGTCGTGATAAGCCTGTTGATTGTTCTGATCATTCGAATCGCTGTCCGTCAGGGGCACCTGCCCCTTCGTAATGTCAGCAATGCCATTAAAAACATCACCTCCGAGAATCTTGATGCGCGACTGGAACCGACACGCGTTCCCATTGAGCTGGAGCAACTGGTTATCTCGTTCAATCATATGATTGGAAAGATTGAGGATGTCTTTACCCGCCAGGCCAATTTCTCTGCCGATATCGCGCATGAGATCAGAACGCCCATCACCAATCTGGTGACGCAGACTGAAATCGCACTGAGTCAGGATCGAACACAGAGGGAACTTGAGGATGTCCTCTATTCCAGTCTTGAAGAGTATAACCGGATGACCAAAATGGTCAGCGATATGCTGTTCCTGGCACAGGCAGATAATAATCAGCTGATACCTGACAGGGTCATGTTTGACCTCAGAGCGGAAGTCATGAAAGTCTTCGAGTTTTTCGAAGCCTGGGCCGAAGAACGCAATATCACGCTCAAATTTAACGGGATGCCCTGCCTGGTTGAGGGAGATCCACAAATGTTCAGAAGGGCGATCAATAATCTGTTATCCAATGCCCTGCGTTATACCCCGGAGGGACAGGCAATCACCGTCTCAATAAGAGAGCAGGAGAGCTTTTTTGACCTTGTGATTGAAAATCCGGGGAAACCAATCCCTGAAGAGCATTTATCAAGGTTGTTTGACCGTTTTTATCGGGTGGATCCGTCCAGACAACGAAAAGGAGAAGGCAGCGGCATCGGCCTTGCGATTGTGAAGTCAATCGTGGAAGCACATCACGGAAGAGTGCAGGTGGAATCGGACGTACACTCAACGCGTTTTATCTTATCCGTGCCCAGACTGGAGAAAATGATTCCGGACACCCAGTGCTGGGAATAAAGATTTAAATGACAAAGATGTCATTAGCCTGTCATGCAGCAAACAGAAGCCATTCGATATAATTAGTGCAACTTATCAGGAAGGCTGGATTGCTTTATCAATATCCGGCGTCAGTGGACGCCAGGAAATGAATATCCAGTCCCCTCCCGGAGAAATAAACACTTCCGAACCTGTTTCAGTTATGGAACTGAAAACACCGGTTGTACTCCCCCGGACATCACTAATTAAGAAATGGAGAGTTATCATGAAAAATATCGTATTAGCATCCTTGCTGGGCTTTGGCTTAATTTCTTCGGCCTGGGCCACTGAAACCGTGAATATCCATGAGCGGGTCAACAATGCACAGGCACCTGCTCACCAGATGCAGTCTGCTGCGGCTCCTGTCGGGATCCAGGGGACTGCACCTCGTATGGCCGGTATGGACCAGCATGAACAGGCCATTATTGCTCATGAAACCATGACGAACGGGTCGGCGGATGCGCACCAGAAAATGGTGGAAAGTCATCAGAGGATGATGGGAAGTCAGACCGTTTCCCCTACCGGGCCGTCGAAGTCATTAGCGGCAATGAATGAGCATGAAAGAGCTGCAGTTGCCCATGAATTTATGAATAACGGTCAGTCTGGCCCACATCAGGCCATGGCCGAAGCGCATCGTCGCATGCTCAGTGCAGGCTGACGGCGAGGGAAGTATCTGTGCTGTCCTTATTTCCTTGATAGATTTTTCCGTAACCGGATATATGGCAACATCTTTGCCCCCTACAGGGGGCATTTTTATCAGATTCTGCTACAGTTAACGGGCATCAACGCTAAAAGGATATTTTTTATGAAAGCCAGAAACACTTTATTTGCAGTATTAATGTTATCCCTGCCAGCGATTTCAGCAGAACATTCAGAAATGAAAATGACTGATATGTCTACCTCGGCTTCGTCACAGGAATATATGGCTGGCATGAAAGACATGCATGACAAAATGATGGCTGCCGTAAATGAGTCCGATCCCGACAAGGCTTTTGCGAAAGGCATGGTAGCGCACCATGAAGGGGCAATAGCAATGGCTGAGACCGAGCTCAAATACGGAAAAGATCCGAAAATGAGAAAGCTCGCGCAGGACATCATTAAAGCTCAAAAAGGTGAAATTGAGCAGATGAATAAATGGCTTGATAGTCAAAAGTAAACATTGTAGAAATGTCACGACAAGCGTGATTTTACATCGTTCCTGGGCGCGGGAGTCGGTTAATATTTATATAATTCAAACCCGATTAATTTCGGGTTTTTACTACTCTGTACTCCGGTCCTTTGTTGAGGACCGGAATATATGCACCTGAGATGCTTATTTAATACATTATCTCGTCATGGATACAATGTCGCTCAGGATCTCAACCAGCTCGCTTCTCTCCTGCGTTCCGTCATGATAGGTTGATCTTGAGATGATTCTTTCTGATGTCATCTGAGGCCAGAATTTATCTAGTACATTATCGGGTTTCATTCCCACAGCCCGGCCGATTATTTTTTTAGCGTCACAGGTGTCCGTAAACGTGACGGCTACACCAGTAATTTCCTCGATAAGATCCGGGCACAGATAGTTTTCTATCTCACGTTTGCGCGTAGCGAAAAATACCTTACCGGCCTCCTCTACTTCTTTTTTACGCTTCTGGATGGACAGAACCTGTGCAGGGTCTCCCCCAATATCGGAGTCCAGAAATACGCACCAGGGAAGCCCCAGATCTTTGGCCAGATTCAATGTAACCCAGTGTTTGACGCTACCACACCCTCCTATGAGGACTGGCACTATTTTCACGTCCTCCAGAGAGGCTGGCAGCGCACCTGACTGTTTTAATGAACTGGCCGCATGCCTCAGGAAAGTAACATCCGACTTTCCCTCTACCAGAACAATCCCCTGCGCCCTTTCCATACCGGTCTCTGGCAGCACCCCCAGGCTTTCAGTGGCTTCCTTCAGCACTGCGTCATCCGGCATTTTTACTACGGGTTCACCCGCCTCATTTCGGGTAACATAACGTACGCCTTCGACAGGGATTAATCCGGCCAGCGCCGGGACATGGGTGGTGACGATAATCTGACGGTGCGGCTGGCCTGCCAGTGCCAGTAACGCTTTCATCAGCATCATCTGATAGTTCGGATGCTGTGACGTTTCAGGCTCCTCTATGGCATAAATCACATTTCTGGGCGTCCCCGCGACATTCTTTTCAGCCTCAGCCCGAAAAAAATTCAACAGGATAAGCCTCCTTATCCCGCTGCCGCGCTTATTGATGGGGATGCCATTTTCCCCGTCCAGGGTGAAATTGAAGGTCCACTTGGGTTTCTCCTTAAATCGTGGAGTCAGTTCACTGGCGAGTTCGGGGGCCATTTCACGTAATTTATCCAGCGTTCTCTGTGCGACATCCAGGACGCTGTCCTGAATCTCATTTTCCAGCGCTGTAATTTTGTCCTGCAGCGCAGCCTGAGCGTCTTTTACGGCCTGCTGTAAGGGGTTTTTAGCTTCGGAATCCCCGTCGCTGCTTTCCCTGTCGGCTTTGAAAATCGCATACGTGGGCAGCAAATCGAGGATCTTACCCCATAATGATTTTGTGTCGGTTCCGAACTCTTTATCGACATCCAGCATAATTTCCGAACAGGTATAGGGGGCTGCGGCTTCCCTGATGGCCTGACGCCATAACGATGCAGTGCGTTTATCCGCCACATTTTTTTCAACTTCTTTTCCCACCGCCTTGAGCTCAGAAATTTTCATGCCCAGTAAATTTCTCAGGGGCTCCTCATCCGGGTGGATGCAGCGGATGCAGGTCTGCTCCGGTTTTCCTGAGGTCGTTGCTTTAAACGTTTTGACGATTTCAAAATTGCCGTCCTCATTCAGCAGATGTTCTGAGGCGAGCGTGGTCTGCACCCTGTCGTCGATCATGATAAAATCGGGCAGGTCATCAAATTCACAGGCTATTTCAAAACGGCCGTCCCCTTCTCTTAGGCTGAAACAGTTCATGTCATTCTTGTCAGCCTTCATTCCTTCTGTTTCAAAAAAAATAGCCAGCGCTTCCAGAAGCGTTGATTTCCCAAAGTCATTACGACCGACAATACCCGTCATGCTTTCATCAATAATGATTTCAGTAGAGTTTCTGTAGCCTCTGAAGTTTTTCAGTTTTAATTTTCTGAGCCGCATATGAAGTCCTGTGTGTAAGAAAGCGTTTTGCTGCAACCTGAATACAAAATATATTTTCAAATGCCTGCCAACAAGCAGGGATAACCGTTATTCAGAATATCTTAACGACATTTCGGGATTATGATCTGGTCGCGCTTTCAGAACTTTACTGCCCCTCAAAACACCGGAAACTAACTTGTGGTTGGTTACATGGCAAAGTTAAAACTCCAGAATCATGGGTAATGATTTCAATGCTTATTATATTTTTTGGAATTGACTCATGAGCTTTATAATTTAAATGATAATAATAACCATTCTTTTATGCGTAATATTTGCTACTGACACTGATGAATTTAAAAGAAGATAGATTTTCATTTACGGATTATTTCCTAAATTCATCGATAATGTGATCGACATAAAATTTTCACTGAAGAATGAAGAGATAATTTAAGGCCGAGCGAAATAGCTCAAAATGGTGTATTTAACATAACAGAAGAAATGAAAGGCTCTATCGCAACCTGATACTTCAGGCCGCTAAGGGGTTAATCTTGTTGAAGAAAAATTAGACCGGGAAGCGCCAGGCGTCACCATTTCTCCCGCCTGGCTGGAAGTGAAGAATAATTGTGCATAGCTCCGTATTCGGGCTTTGCATCTGACAATGGTTCCCTGGATGAAAGTACGATCTCCACTCCAAGGACGCTGAACACCCTAAACAAACGCTCAAAACCCGCACTTGCAGGGTTGGCCTCTAGTCGGGCATAAGTTTGCTGTGTTATACCCAAACGTTCAGAAACATCTTTTTGCGTCAGTCCATTGGCTTTGCGAAAGCCGATTAAAACAGGACGTAACTGATTCAAAGTCTTCAAAGCGTATTGAGTGTTCATAAGTGACCTTCCGTATCGACGAGTTAACAAGCATAACGCAGGGATTTACAGCATATAGGCTGTAATGCTCATTAACAGACTATAGGCTGTAATACGAATCCTGCCAAGATGCGGCATCTTTCAAATACAAGGCCGTATTGGGTAAGCAGTACACCGTTATATAGCACCCCTTGCCCCTTTGCTGGAGAGGGACCCACGTGATCGCAGGTCTTTTAGACGTTGTTGCTAACCGGCATCATACACAGGTGGTAACCCCCAGGGAAACTCTATGAGTGATAATTTATTCCTGCCCCAGTCAAAATATAAAACCTTATCTAACTAGCTTTCTTAGTATTTTATAAATGAAGTGAAATTAGCGAAGAAGTTTTACATTGTAAAGTGAGCAAAAATATTTACCATTCAACTGGCAAAATTTACAATCTGCAGCCCTTAGCCTGAGAAAATGCACATTAACAGAATAATCATCAAGTCCGATAGAGGCATAACTTACGTCCTCAAAAATATCAGAAATAAATGAGTTGAAATTACAAAAATTAACTTCACTTAACATCTTGAACACCGCAGAAATATATCTATCATGCATTATCTTGACTTCGATAACCTTAGATAAACTTGAATGCGACTTACATTTGAAGAGATCAAAGAGAAAGTAAATCAGCATATTTTTATTGTCCGAAATCCATTTTAAAATTTTATTACGTGCACATGGTAATATATACACTGGATTTTTGAAAGGGTTTGAAACGTCAACCACAAGGGAACAATAACCATGAGGATTTATTCCACTTATAATTAAGTCACTAAGTCCTTTCACTGCATTCAAATAGTTATCAAAACAAACCTCATATAAACTGGTACTATGAACTGCACATTTAGATTCAAACAACCATCTATGACGCAGATAACCAATGCCTTTAGAGTGTATATCTTCAACAATACATTTGTGACAGTAACGAATGTTTGAGATGTTTACCAATGGATATGAATTAGTTATGTGAAAATTTTTCCGACAGGCATCTTCAACAGCGTTAAAATACCCGTAAACACCAGAAGATAACGACACTATATTGGAAGTTAGTATATAACCATTTCTAGTGGCAAGAATGTCATATATATCCTGCAAGCTATGCAATTTGTACATATCAATCAGTTCGAAACGAGGAAAGGCATCGTACCTTAGTGCGCCATGCTTTGATATTATGTTCCTGCAATTGGATAAGTTATACATTATCTGTGAACGCAGAAGAAAACTGTGCCACAATTCATTTTCGTAAACCATATAACTCCCTCTTATTTAATTAGTTCCATTTTTCTGAGAAGTATCATTGTCATTGGTAGTTTATCTCTGTATTTCAAAAGCCAGCCATGCCCTCCCAGTAAAGCATCTAGACTTGTAAGTGACATCGAGTACTGCCCCTGAGATAAAACATCATTTATTAATGATGATGAGATAATATCTCTCTCGCTCCAGTCTACTCTTTTATTTTTATAGCATCGTATTGTTTTAGGAAGACAGGAATTAAGCCAGTCACATTCATGTTTATTTAGCCAATAGAAACTTGCATAACAACTTTCTTTGACTAACTTTCGTGTTATAGAAACGGATTGATTATGTATAAATCTTAATATTTTCTGCTTATGACGCCGTCTTAAAGAATCTTTTTTACATTTTTTACGCCATGAGCATAAACCGTAACAAGATGAAATTACAGAGGATACAGCTCCTTCCGATAATGAGTTTTTCTCAGCTATGGATGCCAGACTAAACCCCCTTACAGCCATAGACTTGATAAGCAATTCAGTGAATATATTAATTTTTGTGTTTCGCTTAAACGCCCTCAGGTATTTTTTATAAATAAGTGTTTTAATGTAACATCTGCTGCGACTAAATTCCTTCCCAAGGTTGCTAACACTAGTATTATTTTCAACTATATGAAAACTGTATTTCTTATGACTTTTAAAGATTTCTTTCTTTTTATTAGTACGACTTCCTGCATACGTTGGCCAGCAAGTATTTAACAAACAATAACAAAGCAAAAGATGCTTTGTGGGATGCTGACAACATTTGTCTTTGAGTATAGGCTCCCAGTAATGATAATCAGTTAGGGATGTTGGTATAAGTCCCGATGAACCCTCCCCAAATAACTGGCACTTAGCATAAACATGTGCGTAGAATACATTTTTCTTTAAATTTCCATCCAATGATAATAAATTCAACTTTTTAAGTACATCCATGTAATTGGGGTGTGTAATATCTTTTCTTCTGATTATATTTAGGGACTCATAACAAAACTTAGCAAAATCGAAGTCTATCTCATTGCTAAGTTGTTCTGTATACGAAACAGGAGGCATCAGTCCAATACGTATGTGCGGTGAAGAAGGGACATGGATGCTTTCAAGCGCTACCGGATGCCGATGGCAGGTTGTAACCCCATGAAGCTGATGCGCCAGATGCCAATAAGTAACACCATAATGAAAAGTATCTTCACGAGCGCAAACCGGGCAAAACTTCAATAGTGTGCGCTGCCCTAGTGAAAAATTACTAAGGCGGCACAATCGATTAAGCCTGGCAGGGGTCGTGTTGAAATCCATAATTTCATTACGACTGATTGGTAGTGCCCAGGCAAAAAGAGGGAGTAAAGTCTGTTCATGCCAGAGCTGATCTGCCCTTTCGGATGTATGAAGAGAAATAGCCTTTAATCCTGAATTGAGAATTGGATGGACGTTCATATCAGGTTTGTTGAAAATGATCGTTAACAGAGAAGATGGGGACATACCGTACACGGTAGTTGTCCGACAAAACCGGCTGAACAAGGATTCATCAGGCAAAACAGGCAACATTCTCATTTCCCACACCTCTCTTTGACCGTTACGAACTGTTACCTCATTACAATTTATTAAGTGGATCTATATTTATAAGCCCGCAACGCTGAAGAGCATCGTAGGTATTTTTCTTTTCAGCTGTTCTGTTGATAACAAGATCGTGGTCAAGAGACAGTATTTTCTCGTCGAAATTGCGCAAAACCTCGTCTATTTTTCCTACGAATTCCTTGTGCTGTGGCCTGTCTATATCCCCAGGGATCAAAGACTTTAGGGACTTCTCTGCCATGATTTTAGCCGAAGCATCACCCTCATTAGATGCAGAGAGCCATTTAGCTTCCTCATCTTCAGTCGCGGCCCCCGGGAGTGGAGTATCCTTATATTCCTCCGTATGACTCACGAGTACCGGTACAGAGGCCGACAAGACTGCGCCAGTGATGATTTCATTGCCGCTACCGATAACCTTTAATTGTGCCCCCCGATAAATCATCTGAGCCAATCCAATATTGCCTTTAGATAAAATGAATAATTTTTCGTTTAACTCATCATTTAATGGAGTTTCAACATTTGTCCATTGTAATGGCCATAAATAATGAATAAACGATTGCCAGTCTTGTGAATCGTATCTAACATTCTTAATTTTCATGTAACCACCAGACTCTGCCCGCCTGGCAATTCTCATTTTCTTTGTCAGCGTCTCGTCAAAAGGATGATTTCCACAAAAAACCATAGATACCCCCATGGAATCTACAATTTCATGTAAAAAATCAATCAACTTACTCTCACCCCCGGTTCTTGAAAATTTAAGCCTCTGCATTTCATCAATAACAAGGATACCCAAAAATGATGATTTAATTCTTTGTGCAATCTGGCGAGCCAGAGCACCATTTCTAATCTCAGGTGTAGTTCGTTCAATACCAATTGCATCATCTAATTTTTGTAAAATCTCTTCACAAAGGTCTCTCACACTTGAATTGTATGGACAATTAATCTTTACCCATACAATTTGCTTACTGAAGCCGGGAAAAACTCCTTTATAGCTGCTGTGTTCTATAATCTGAGGGAAATGATCCATGACTTGCTCAATCATGGTAGTTTTTCCAGAACCACTCATTCCAACTATCGTAATAGTTTCAGCCTGGGATTTAAAATATCCACTTTCTGGCTCAATATCAGGACGCTCATTTCCATAGTAATGAAGATATTGAATTGTTCCGCTTTTTAAAGGATTACGAGCTGCATAGCTTTCCCTAAGTGCCCGTAAGATCATCTTATAAGCCTGGATAAGATTGGTTTGAGGGCAACGGAATTTCTTTATACGTTCGACATACTGCTCTCTAACATTCGCCGGGGCAGTCCAGCGGATTTTTTCGTCAATTTCGGGGAAATAACTCATTTCCAGAAGTACTTCATCTTCCGTAAGCGCTTCAGGAAGTGCTTCAATTAAGGGATTGCCACGATACTCAGGTAACTCCTGTTCTTTATATATCGCTGAAACGCGCCGTATAAGATTCATTATTCTGCGTCCTCAGTCTTCTTCTTACCTTTTAACCATCTTTGTTTCTCCTCCCGGCCAGGCAAAAGCAGAACATTACTGGATGAAGGAAGTAGGGGTTCAGATCTTCCATTAGCAACATGAGTTCGCCCTAATGAATCAAGTTCATTTTTCCTGTTCTTTTTAATATCTTTATCATGTACCCGGCGAGATTCGTATATTTCATTTAATCTTTCGTTACCTTTCCTGTTAAATTCATCTTTATTATTGATATTGCTGAGCGAATCCAGAGTAAATAAATTAATTTCTTTTTGAGTATCTACCCAATCAGCCATTACATCTGTATCAAGATGAGCTTTCCCTTTAAATACATCTCTTTTCTTAAGTAGGTAATGTTTTTTGAAAATGCTATTTTTGTCAAATCTTACATATATATAATCTACGCAATTGTCATCTATTCTTGCTTCACAAGTGGTTCTTCCAAATACTCTGACACCTGATGCAATTTCAGGATCACATTCATAAAAAAGATTATTGTACTGAATCCCACCGGCGGTAATGTTAGCGTTCACAGGGATTAACAATCGTGCGATCACTTCGTCGGCCCCAACGGCTCTTGCGCTGAATCTCCCGTGCTTTAAGCTTATCATCCAACTATTTTTTGGTGATATTACGAGATCATTTTCAATCAGTAAGGGATTGATATAAGCCAGTTCCTCATACGTTCTCTGATTATGTGCAAGTATCTCCCGAATCAGTAAAGACGTGACCTCCTGAATCGTTAAACAAGCCCTGGATTGCGGTGTTGGCTCTCCTTTAACAATCTTTCCCCTTCGTGTTGTTCCAATAAGCCTATGAATAACCTCATCATTCAGAATGCCGAAACAGCGTTCAACAATGCTTTTTCTGTCGCCTCTACCGACTGGCGCAAACTCAAGTTTTGTCAGGGGGGTCATCTCTTCCTGAGGTTTAAGACCAATCATCTCCCCGTTGTCACACATCAATGTTAATGGAATGTGAGAACAAGGCCAATCATCATCAGTAATAGAGATTCCAAATAATCTACAATATTCTTTTTTTGGCATAAAGCAATTTGCTAACGCTTGTCGGGCGGCTCGCCATGAAGCATGATATAAAGAAACATGAAGGCCAACAATCATTCTTGTTGCACGATCCACCACTGTATAAATAGTAGGACGCCCAATGACTTTTCGTCTGTTTAAACTCGAAATAAGATGTACATCAGCGACAGTTGAGTCTATTTCGAAAACATCACCCGGCAAAACAGTTGTATTAGCCACACTACCTAAAAGCGCCCGCATTTTGAGGTCTATTTCTTTTTTCGTGTTCTTCTTATTTATCGAGAAATCTTTAGTGAAGAGTTTTTTATTCCAGTATGAAAATTGTTTTAAAGAAGGAACATATGGAGCTCTATTTTCTAGGTTTGCTGTTTTAATTTCATCCCTAAAATACAAATCAATATGTCTCTCTAATGTTTTCTTTATCGTATCTCCGTTAACTTTATAATGATACGTAATGAGAGATTTTCTAATATTATTTATATCTCTTTCATTAAGAATGAAAACACGTGATCGTTCATTAGGTAATGCTCTGTTTTTTTTGGAATTCCCAAGTTTAATTTCATGTTTGATTCTACTTTTCCCAGCGGCGCCACAGTTCGAGAATGCGGGTAGCAATGCATAAATATCCTGCCCATGTCGCCAATACAACGCCAGAAGCGTTCTGATAGTATATTGTGATATTTTTTTATTTCTTGAGTAATCCATTAAAAGGTGCGACTTTTTATGTAATGCATAGTCGAACAGAAACATTCTGTCATCTACAAGATCTTTAATGATATTGTAATTTTCATCTCGCCTTCCTCTGTCTTTATCTGTTAATTCTTTCTCATCTACTAACATATATGAAGGATATATATAATCTTTACAAGTTATGCTATTTGATTCAATATAATATTTAAACATAGAAAATGAGAAAGGGATTGGCTTACCCGTTCTTTCTGATTTTATTTTAAACAAAATTAACAAATCGACCTTTCTGTCAAAATCCAAAACACGGTAAAGTCCCTCTGCAAGCAAATCAGTGCCTTGAGAGAGCCAGACTGAATTCCTAATAATATCCATTTGCGTTCAGTCCTATATAGTGGTCATTGGAAATTATCTTTATCAGACCGGTTTCGAGTATTGGATATGATAAATCAACATTTATCATTTTTAATCCAATCATTGCCTGCAATAACATCATCGCTTCTTGTGCATCTACCCCAAAGATTGATGAAATCATTGCACGTAGTCCTACTATGGGATAAACATCTGGTTTAAGCTTCCATAGGATTTTATCAAGAGGATATTTATCATAAAATTCAGAACCATCTCTTAATACAGAAGTAGCCCAGCAAATGTTTTTACCGACGACGTTATTGAGTTCCGAGCCAACATAAATTTGAAACTCAACATCAATCAACTGCCAAAACATCCTCTCTATTTCAAGTTTTTGGGCTTCGCGTTCAGGTATGCTCTCGTTATGTTTTACTGCTATAGCTTTGTATCGAAGTCCGCCTTCAGGAGTTCTCAAGGTCAGTAAAAAATCGGTTGTCATAACATTCAGAACTTCGACAGGTACTCCTCTTACTCCCCTCACCATAGGATGTTGAAAATGTAGATGATTTGCTATTTGTTGGGTAAGCCGGAGAGGAAAGAGTGGGAATTGTTCCCGGATATCAATCACCGAGTCATTAAACTCAGCCAGATAGAAAAAGTTACTTTCGACAGAAGAAAGGAGATGATGGTTTCGAAACGTCTTAAGGCCAAAGACTATCGAACGGTTTCCACGGGATTTAACGTCCTGAGCTCTAAGCCAGGGCTGATAACTTTGGCCATAGCCCACTCCTATGCCGTCACCTAGCGCATTTTCATAATCCAAATAGGATTTGAGACGCCTACCCCTAGCCATGATCGTACCCTAAAAACGACATTGATACGTACCTATATGTGCATTTTATAGTCTCCAACCCTATAACCACACATTCAGTAAGTATACAACATTAGCGTCGTTTTTTGAGAATGGTTACAACTTTAGTGCTTTGTGTACAACTTTATTGTCCTCGGACATTTGCAGCGCCTGCGCGCACGCCCAGGCGCTCGACCACGCCCACTGGAAATTATATCCGCCGAGCCAGCCGGTTACGTCCATTACTTCGCCAATAAAGTAGAGCCCCGGCACGTTGCGCGCTTCCATCGTGCGTGAAGAAAGCTCATTCGTGTCGACACCGCCCAGCGTCACTTCCGCCGTGCGATACCCCTCGGTGCCGTTTGGCTGAACGCGCCAGTTCGTTAGCGTCTCTACCAACGCTTCCTGCTCGCGGCTGTTAAGCTGCTTGAGCGACACGTCGGGGATCTGCCCCAGCCCCTGCAAACACTCCACCAGACGCTTCGGCAGCTGCATCGCCAGGGTATTTTTCAGGCTCTGATTCGGGTGCGCGGCGCGCTGTTCGTTGAGGAACGCGTCCAGATCGCAGTCCGGCAGCAGATTCACCGAGACAAATTCCCCCGGCTGCCAGTAGCTGGAGATTTGCAGGACCGCCGGGCCGGAGAGACCGCGGTGGGTAAAGAGCAGGTTTTCGCGGAATATCGTCCCGTCTTCGGCGGTAATGACGGAGGGAACAGAGACGCCGGACAGCGTCTGAAGCTGCTCCAGCAGCGGCTTATGCAGCGTGAACGGCACCAGCCCAGCGCGGGTTGGCAGCACCTTCAGGCCAAACTGCTCGGCAATCTTGTAGCCGAACGGTGACGCGCCCAGCCCGGGCATCGAGAGGCCGCCGCTGGCGATCACCAGGTTATCGGCGCTGACGGTGTCACCGTTCAGCTGCAGCGTGTACCCCTGCTCGTCGCGGGCCACCTCCAACACCTCGGTGCGCAGGCGCGTGACCACGCCGCCCTTCTCGCACTCGGCCACCAGCATATCGACAATCTGCTGCGCGGAGTCGTCGCAGAACAGTTGCCCGAGCGTCTTTTCATGCCACGCGATGCCATGCTTACCCACCAGGTCGATAAAGTCCCACTGGGTGTAACGCGCCAGCGCAGATTTGCAAAAATGGCGGTTCTGGCTCAAATAGGCCGCGGGTTCGACATAAAGATTGGTGAAGTTGCAACGCCCGCCGCCTGACATCAGGATCTTGCGGCCTGGCTTTTTTCCGTTGTCCAGCAACAGCACGCGACGACCCGCCTGTCCGGCCATCGCCGCACAAAACATACCCGCCGCACCGGCGCCAATAACCACGGCATCAAACCTTTCCACGTCAAAACCCTCTTCGTTAACTGCCGCGGATTGTAAAGTTTCCTCTGTGGTCACACCAGCGTAAAAAGATATTACAAAGCCATTCCATTGAAATTTAACGATTATCCTTTCAGGCACTTTTCCCAAATCAGGTGGTATGTCAAAAAAAGTCTATATTTCACTTTGCCCGTTGCGCATTTGTCCTGGATAATGCGCCGCGTTCATGTCCTCAAAATGGCGTAACGTCCTATGCTACATTTGTTTGCCGGCCTGGATTTACATACCGGGCTTTTACTATTGCTTGCTCTGGTTTTTGTACTGTTTTACGAAGCGATCAACGGCTTCCACGACACTGCAAACGCAGTAGCAACGGTTATCTACACTCGCGCAATGCGATCGCAGCTTGCGGTTGTTATGGCGGCGGTATTTAACTTTTTTGGTGTCCTCCTGGGCGGACTGAGCGTTGCGTATGCGATCGTGCATATGCTGCCAACGGATCTGCTGCTTAACGTGAGTTCCGGTCATGGCCTCGCCATGGTGTTCTCAATGCTGCTTGCTGCCATTATCTGGAACCTCGGTACCTGGTATTTTGGCCTGCCTGCATCCAGCTCTCACACCCTCATCGGCGCGATTATCGGTATCGGGTTAACCAACGCCCTGATGACCGGGACATCGGTTGTTGATGCGCTGAATCTGCCTAAAGTACTGGGCATTTTCGCTTCTCTCATCGTCTCCCCTATCGTGGGTCTGGTGGTTGCGGGTGGATTGATTTTCATCCTGCGTCGCTACTGGAGCAACACGAAGAAACGTGCGCGTATACACCTGACGCCAGCAGAGCGTGAGAAGAAAGACGGCAAGAAAAAGCCGCCATTCTGGACGCGTATCGCCCTGATCATTTCCGCTATCGGCGTGGCCTTCTCTCATGGCGCGAACGACGGGCAGAAAGGCATTGGTCTGGTGATGCTGGTTCTGATCGGTGTCGCACCGGCGGGCTTCGTGGTGAATATGAACGCCTCGGGTTACGAAATCACCCGTACCCGTGATGCGGTCAACAACGTTGAAACCTATTTCCAGCAGCACCCTGAGCTGCTGAAAAAAGCGACCGGCGTTGACCAACTGATCCCTTCTCCGGAAGCCGGTGCCACCACCGCGCCTGGCGAATTCCACTGCCATCCGGCTAACGCGATTAACGCGCTGGAACGTGCCAAAGGTATGCTGGGCAACATCGAAAGCTACGATAAACTGGCCGTTGAACAGCGTGGTCAGCTGCGTCGTATCATGCTCTGTATCTCCGACGTGACCGATAAAGTCGCGAAGCTGCCAGAGGTGAATGGTGACGACAAGCGTCTGCTGAAGAAACTGAAAAGCGATATGCTCAATACCATTGAGTACGCGCCAATCTGGATCATCATGGCCGTCGCGCTGGCGCTGGGTATCGGTACGATGATTGGCTGGCGTCGTGTGGCGACCACCATCGGCGAGAAGATCGGTAAGAAAGGCATGACCTATGCGCAGGGTATGTCCGCGCAGATGACGGCGGCAGTGTCTATCGGTCTGGCGAGCTACACCGGTATGCCGGTATCCACCACCCACGTACTCTCCTCGTCCGTGGCAGGTACCATGATTGTTGACGGCGGCGGTCTGCAGCGCAAAACCGTGACCAACATTCTGATGGCCTGGGTGTTTACCCTTCCGGCTTCTATCCTGCTGTCAGGCGGGTTGTACTGGATTTCGCTGAAGCTGATTTAATTGGCTGAAGGCGACAAAAAGCGGGTCAGGAAACTGACCCGCTTTTTTTATGCTCAGTGCCAAATCATCAACGCAATCATACTGACCACGACCAGCCCACACAGGGCGCTGGTTAAAATGAACTGACGACGCAGACGCTCGCAGCGACGGATAAACTCTTCATCGTGATGATCGCGGTAGCGCTGGTAGTAGATATACCCCACCAGACGCATCTGCTTGCTGGGCTGTCCATGCGAGGTGAAGAACCCTCCACCGTCCACATACTGATACAGCAACGGATCGCAACCACGAAGTACCACTAACAGCGCACGTAACGATGAGAAGTAGCGCGCCATATTCACTATGCAAACTACGCATAACGCCCAAAACAATGCGACGGTGCTAATCATACATCCTCCCCGGCGTCCGCCCACGAAGCAAGGCTCCTGAGCTACCGCACCCCAATGCCCTGACAGACAGTTCAGTGAAAGAATGACTAAAAGTCGATCCGGTTCGCGTTTTAATATCCGAACGGCTCATTAAATAGTGTAGGAGATCCGTTAATTTTTTTGCCACAAGGTTAATCGTTATCAACACCAAAGCTTGAAAAATATGTTTAACTGGGCCGTAATGAAAGCATCAGACGACGGCTTTCCCATTTAGTCATCGATAACTTAAGGAAGGAGTAACACTATGGCTTACAAACACATTCTTATCGCGGTAGATCTCTCCCCGGAGAGCAAAGTGCTGGTTGATAAAGCGGTATCTATGGCACGTCCCTACAACGCGAAAGTCTCCCTGATTCACGTTGATGTGAATTACTCCGACCTCTACACCGGTCTGATCGACGTCAATCTGGGCGATATGCAGAAACGCATCTCTGAAGAAACGCATCACGCGCTGAGCGAGCTCTCCACCAACGCGGGCTATCCGATCACCGAAACCCTGAGCGGCAGCGGCGACCTGGGTCAGGTGCTGGTTGATGCGATTAAGAAATACGATATGGATCTGGTGGTATGCGGTCACCATCAGGACTTCTGGAGCAAGCTGATGTCTTCAGCACGCCAGCTGATTAACACCGTTCACGTGGACATGCTGATTGTTCCGCTGCGCGACGAAGAAGACGAGTAAGTGCAAAAAAAGCGGCACTGAAAGTAGGCCGGGTAAGGCGAAGCCGCCACCCGGCTTTTTTTATTCCGGCGTACCCGAATAAATATCAAACCGATGCCCTTTCGTGGTCACCGCGTTGGTCGTAGCAACGTCCGCCAGCGGCGGCGCGTAATCCGGACGCTTCACCACCACCCGCTTCGTCGCGAGCTGACGAGCCGGCTCCAGCAGGCCGTCTGCGTCTAAATCCGGCCCCACCAGCGACTGAAATACCCGCATCTCTTTCTTCACCAGCGCGCTTTTCTGCTTATGCGGGAACATCGGGTCGAGGTAGACAACCTGCGGACGCGGGGTGATGTCCGTCAGCGCCGTCAGGCTTGACGCGTGGATAAGCTGCAAACGCTCCTGCAGCCACGGGCCGATTTCCGGGTCCGCATAGCCTCGCGTCAGCCCGTCGTCGAGCAGCGCGGCGACAACCGGATTACGCTCCAGCATCCGCACATGACAGCCCACCGACGCCAGCACAAACGCATCGCGTCCCAGCCCCGCCGTGGCGTCCACCACGTCCGGGAGATAGCTCCCCTTAATGCCGACCGCTTTGGCCACCGCTTCGCCGCGACCGCCGCCGAACTTACGCCGGTGCGCCATCGCGCCGCCAACGAAGTCGACAAAAATCCCGCCGAGCTTCGGTTCATCGCGCTTGCGTAATTCGAGATGTGCTGACGTCATTACCAGCGCCATCAGGTTCTCTTCATCGTGCTCCAGCCCCCAGCGGGCCGCCAGAACAGATAAGGCGCCGTCTCCGGCGCCCGTTTCATCCACTAAGCAGATCTTCACGTAACAATCAGCCTTTGATCCCGTAATGCTCAAGCATCGCATCCAGCTGCGGCTCGCGGCCACGGAAGCGTTTGAACAGCACCATTGGCTCTTCAGAACCGCCGCGGGTCAGGATGTTGTCAAGGAACGACTGGCCGGTTTCGCGGTTGAAGATCCCCTCTTCCTCGAAGCGAGAGAAGGCATCCGCCGCCAGCACGTCGGCCCACAGGTAGCTGTAGTAGCCCGCCGCGTAGCCGCCCGCGAAGATGTGGCTGAACGCGTGCGGGAATCGGCCCCAGGTTGGCCCTGGAATAACGGCAACCTGCTTTTTAATCTCGGCCAGCGTTTCGAGGATTTTCGCCCCCTGCTCCGGGCTGAACTCGGCGTGCAGGCGGAAATCGAACAGGCCGAACTCCAGCTGACGCAGGATAAACATCGCCGCCTGGTAGTTTTTCGCCGCCAGCATTTTATCCAGCAACTCTTTAGGCAGCGGTTCGCCGGTCTCATAGTGGCCGGAGATAAACGCCAGCGCGTCCGGCTCCCAGCACCAGTTTTCCATAAACTGGCTTGGCAGCTCGACCGCATCCCATGGCACCCCGCTGATACCGGCGACGCCGGCGGTTTCGATGCGGGTCAGCATGTGGTGCAGGCCGTGACCGAACTCGTGGAACAGGGTGATCACTTCGTCGTGGGTGAACAGCGCAGGTTTGCCGCTTACCGGACGGTTGAAGTTACAGGTCAGATAGGCGACCGGTTTTTGCAGGGAACCGTCTGCTTTACGCATCTGGCCCACGCAGTCGTCCATCCACGCCCCGCCGCGCTTGTTCTCACGCGCGTAGAGATCGAGGTAGAAGCTGCCGCGCAGTTCGTTTTTCTCGTCATACAGCTCAAAGAAGCGCACGTCCGGATGCCAGACGTCAATATCAGTACGCTCTTTAGCGGTAATGCCATAAATGCGTTTAACCACTTCAAACAGGCCGTTGACGGCTTTGTTTTCCGGGAAGTACGGGCGCAGCTGCTCGTCGCTGATGCTGTAGAGGTGCTGCTTCTGTTTTTCGCTGTAGTAAGCAATATCCCACGGCTGCAGCTCGTCCACGCCAAACTCCGCTTTCGCGAAGGCGCGCAGCTGGGCCAGCTCTTTCTCACCCTGAGGACGAGCACGTTTGGCCAGATCGGTCAGGAAATCGAGCACCTGCTGCGGGTTCTCGGCCATTTTGGTGGCGAGGGATTTATCCGCGTAGCTGTCGAAGCCCAGCAACTGAGCCAGCTCGTGACGGAGTGCGAGGATTTCCGCCATGACCGGGCTGTTGTCCCACTTACCGGCATTCGGCCCCTGATCGGAGGCGCGGGTGCTGTAGGCGCGGTACATCTCTTCACGCAGGGCCTGGTTGTCGCAGTAGGTCATCACCGGCAGATAGCTCGGGATATCCAGCGTTAACAGGAAGCCTTCCTGCTCTTTCGCTTCGGCCTGGGCTTTCGCCGCCGCCAGGGCGCTTTCCGGCATTCCCGCCAGCTCTGCTTCGTCGGTAATCAGCTTCGTCCAGCCCATGGTGGCGTCAAGGACGTTATTGCTGTACTGGTTACCCAGTTCGGACAGGCGCGCAGCGATTTCACCGTAGCGAACCTGCTTCTCTTTTGGCAGACCGATACCGGACAGTTCGAAATCACGCAGGGCGTTATCAACCGATTTTTTCTGCGCCGTATTCAGTTCGGCATAATGGTCGCCGTCGCGCAGGTCGCGGTAGGCTTTGTAGAGCCCTTCGTGCTGGCCGACCCAGGTGCTGTACTCAGAGAGCAGCGGCAGGGTCTGTTCGTAGGCTTCGCGCAGTTCCGGGCTGTTTTTTACCGAGTTCAGGTGGCTTACCGGAGAGAAGATACGCCCCAGCACGTCGTCCACTTCGGCCAGCGGCTGACACAGATTTTCCCAGGTGTACGGCCCGCCCTGCGCGACCACGCTTTCTACCGCCGCGCGGCAGTTGTCCAGCGATTGCGTAACGGCTGGGACTACATGCTCGGGGAGGATTTTAGAAAACGGCGGCAACGAAAAAGGCGTCAGTAATGGATTGGTCATAAACGCTGTCCTGTTGAAATAGGTGAATGAAGCGCGCATCCGGCGCTGTGCATATTGTTTTCAGTAATGGGGTTAAGTGTAGAGGATTTCAATAGCTGCGCTTACCGGGCCTGCGGGTAATCTGTGCCGTTCTGCTGTAAACTGTGGCAAATCGTCAATTCAGCGGAATACCATTACCCATGCTCAGTTATCGCCACAGCTTCCACGCTGGCAACCATGCCGACGTCCTCAAACACACCGTTCAGAGCCTGATCATTGAATCGCTTAAAGAGAAAGAGAAGCCGTTTCTCTATCTGGACACCCATGCGGGCGCGGGCCGTTATCAGCTGAGCGGCGAGCATGCCGAGCGTACCGGCGAATACCTTGAGGGCATCGCCCGCATCTGGCAGCAGGACGACCTGCCCGCCGAGCTGGAGCCTTACATTGGCGTGGTGAATCACTTCAACCGCAACGGCCAGCTGCGCTACTACCCTGGCTCACCGCTGATTGCCCGCCAGCTGCTGCGCGAGCAGGACAGCCTCCAGCTGACCGAACTGCACCCGAGCGACTTCCCGCTGCTGCGTTCGGAATTTCAGAAAGACAGCCGCGCCCGCGTCGACAAAGCCGACGGCTACCAGCAACTGAAAGCCAAGCTGCCGCCGGTTTCCCGTCGCGGCCTGGTGCTGATCGACCCACCGTACGAAATCAAAACCGACTATCAGGCGGTGGTGACCGGTATCCACGAAGGCTACAAACGCTTCGCCACCGGGACATACGCCCTGTGGTATCCGGTGGTGCTGCGCGCGCAGATCAAGCGCATGATCAAAGACCTTGAGGCGACCGGCATCCGCAAAATTCTGCAGATCGAGCTGGCGGTACGCCCGGACAGCGACCAGCGCGGCATGACCGCTTCGGGCATGATCGTCATTAACCCGCCGTGGAAGCTCGAAGCGCAGATGAACAACGTGCTGCCGTGGCTGCACAAAACGCTGGTGCCAGCCGGAACGGGCCACGCCACCGTCAGCTGGATCGTGCCGGAGTAATTGCAGCCATCGGTGGAAACTATTGATTTCAGGTATACAATCGCGGCAATTCACGATTAAGGACAAAAGCTATGACTAAGCATTATGACTACATCGCAATCGGCGGCGGCAGCGGCGGCATCGCCTCCATCAACCGCGCGGCCATGTACGGCCAGAAATGTGCGCTGATTGAAGCCAAAGCGCTGGGCGGCACCTGCGTGAACGTGGGTTGTGTACCGAAAAAGGTGATGTGGCACGCGGCGCAAATTCGTGAAGCGATCTATATGTACGGTCCGGACTACGGCTTTGACACCACCATCAACAATTTCGACTGGGACAAGCTGATCGCCAGCCGTACCGCCTACATCGACCGCATTCACACCTCGTACGACAACGTGCTGGGCAAAAATAACGTCGACGTGATTCACGGCTTCGCCCGCTTTGTGGACGCGAAAACGATCGAAGTGAACGGCGAGACGATCACCGCCGATCATATCCTGATCGCCACCGGCGGCCGTCCGAGCCACCCGAATATTCCGGGCGCGGAATACGGTATCGACTCCGACGGCTTCTTCGAGCTGCCTGCCTTGCCTGAGCGCGTTGCCGTGGTGGGCGCGGGCTACATCGCGGTTGAGCTGGCTGGCGTGATTAACGGCCTGGGTGCAGAAGCGCACCTGTTCGTGCGTAAACACGCACCGCTGCGCAGCTTTGACCCGCTGATCGTCGATACGCTGGTTGAAGTGATGAACACCGAAGGCCCAACCCTGCACACCAACGCCGTGCCAAAAGCGGTCGTTAAAAACACGGACGGCAGCCTGACCCTTGAGCTGGAAGATGGCCGCAGCCAGACCGTTGATTGCCTGATCTGGGCGATTGGCCGTGAACCGGCGAACGACAGCTTTAACCTGGCGGTGACCGGCGTGAAAACCGACGAAAAAGGCTACATCGTCGTCGATAAGTTCCAGAATACCAGCGTACCGGGCATTTACGCCGTCGGTGATAACACCGGTGCGGTTGAGCTGACGCCGGTGGCCGTTGCGGCAGGCCGTCGTCTCTCCGAGCGTCTGTTCAACAACAAGCCGGACGAGCATCTGGACTACAGCAACATCCCGACCGTGGTCTTTAGTCACCCGCCAATCGGCACCGTCGGCTTAACCGAGCCGCAGGCCCGTGAGCAGTACGGCGACGACCAGGTGAAAGTGTATAAATCCGCATTCACCGCGATGTATACCGCCGTCACCTCTCACCGTCAGCCGTGCCGCATGAAGCTGGTCTGCGTGGGCCCGGAAGAGAAGATTGTCGGTATCCACGGCATCGGCTTCGGCATGGATGAGATCCTGCAGGGCTTTGCGGTGGCGCTGAAGATGGGTGCGACCAAGAAAGACTTCGACAACACCGTGGCGATCCACCCGACGGCGGCGGAAGAGTTTGTCACCATGCGATAATGCAGAAGCCCCTCTCCGGAGGGGCTTTTTTTATTCACATACATAAATCGTTGCAAAACGAATGCTCCGAAAAGAGTGATCTACCGCACATATCCCTCCACATCTACCGAAGCGAATGTCTACGCTTATAGGACGCCCGGAGAAACCTGTCTTCAGAACACACAACCGGAGGTCCCTATCACCATGTTCAACCAGAAACTACAGGCTACCGAGAACATCGAATTCGAGATTGCAGAAGAGCTGCGCTACGAGACCGATCCCTGCGAGTTAAAACTGGATGAGATGATTGAGGCGGAGCCGGAACCCGAAATGATCGAGGGGCTACCCGCCTCAGATGCCCTGACGCCCGCCGATCGCTACCTTGAACTGTTCGAACACGTCCAGTCGACGCGGCTGTTTGCGGACAGCAAAACCTTCCCCGACTGCGCGCCGAAGATGGATCCGCTGGATATTCTGATCCGCTACCGTAAGGTCAGACGGCACCGGGATTTCGACCTGCGCCAGTTCGTTGAGAACCACTTCTGGCTGCCTGAAACCTACAGCACGGAATATGTCTCCGACCCCGGACTGTCGCTGAAAGAGCACATTGATAGCCTGTGGCCCGTCCTGACGCGCGAACCGCAGGACCATATTCCCTGGTCGTCCCTGCTGGCGCTGCCGCAGGCCTATATCGTGCCCGGCGGGCGATTCAGCGAGACCTACTACTGGGATTCGTACTTCTCCATGCTGGGGCTGGCGGAAAGTGGCCGTAACGATCTGCTGAAGTGCATGGCGGATAACTTTGCGTGGCTGATCGAACGCTACGGCCATATCCCTAACGGCAACCGCACCTATTATCTCAGCCGCTCGCAGCCGCCGGTCTTTGCCCTGATGGTGGAGCTGTTTGAAGAGGACGGCGTGCGCGGCGCGAAGCGTTACCTCGACCATCTCAAAATGGAGCATGCCTTCTGGATGGACGGCGCGGAGTCGCTCCTGCTTAATCAGGCCTACCGCAGCGCGGTGCGCATGCCGGACGGTTCATTGCTGAACCGCTACTGGGACGACCGTGACACCCCGCGCGACGAATCGTGGATTGAGGACGTGGAAACCGCCCGCCACTCGGGCCGTCCGCCGAATGAGGTCTATCGCGATCTGCGTGCGGGAGCAGCGTCTGGCTGGGATTACTCCTCCCGCTGGCTGCGCGATCCGGCGCGGCTCGCCAGCATCCGCACGACGCAGTTTATCCCCATCGATTTGAACGCCTTCCTGTTTAAGCTGGAGAGCGCGATTGCCAATATCTCGGCGTCGAAAGGGGATAAAGAGACGGCCGAGCTGTTCCGCCAGAAGGCCACCGATCGCCGCGCGGCGGTGAACCGCTATCTGTGGGACGAGGAGAGTGGCTGTTACCGCGATTACGACTGGCGACGCGAGCAGATGGCGCTGTTTTCTGCCGCCAGCATTGTGCCGCTGTATGTTGGAATGGCGACGCACGAGCAGGCAGAACGTTTATCTGACGCGGTAAAAGCGCGTCTGCTGACGCCGGGTGGGATTCTGGCAACCGAGTACGAAACCGGCGAGCAGTGGGATAAACCCAACGGCTGGGCGCCGCTGCAGTGGATGGCGATCCAGGGGTTCAAGCAGTACGGCAACGACTCGCTGGGGGATGAAATCGCCTGGAGCTGGCTGCATACGGTGAACCACTTCTACAAGACGCACCACAAGCTGATTGAGAAGTACCACATCGCCAGCAGTACGCCGCGCGAAGGGGGCGGCGGGGAGTATCCGCTACAGGATGGCTTCGGCTGGACGAACGGCGTGGTGCGACGGTTGATTGGGTTGTATGGGGAGCCTTGAGAGGGGTGCGTTCTGGCCCCTCTCCCCTCTGGGGAAAGGGGGAAAACTTTAGCGAATCACCTCATAAATGGCGGTCTGAATAGACTGCCATTTTTTCGTGGTGGCATCCGGCTGTGACTGCGCACGTCGCGTTGCCATCTCAAGATCGTGCTTCTGGCGCTTCACCACGGCCGGCACGGTGCAGAACGCTTTCAGATACTCTTTACGTATTGACGTCAGGGACTCGCCGTTTGACATGGCGTGGCTGAGCGTATTGATGAAACGACGACACGGCTTCTCTTCTGCCATGTTCTGCCGATAGCGCAGCATAAGCTCCAGAACGTCGTCATAGCCTGCCGACATCGCCTCTTCGGTCCATGACAGCTTCCAGTCCATCCCCCCCTGCAAAAAGAGCAGCGCCACGCGAGTATCGTTGCGGTTAATCGCCGAACGGAAATTACTCTCGTCCCAGGTCACTCCCATGCGCGTCAGCGTCTCGCGCGAGGAAGGGGTTTCGCGCATCTCCTGCGGCGGAGCCGCCGCTTGCGCCGTATTTTCGGCCGCAGGCTGCGGTTTGCTGCTGGTCACCAGCCAGAAGCCGCCTACCACGATGGCAATCACCATCACGCCGACCGCTCCCCATAGCGCACCGGAGATAAGCTGCTCACGCTGTTCGGGCGTGCGCGGGGCGCGCTGGGTCGGCTTTTCAATCGTGTCGCGGACTTCAAACAGATCCCCACCGGTAACCCGATCCATTTTTTGCGCCCTTTCCCAGAACGCGTGCAGCTCGCTGGCATCCACCGCCATGAATCCGGCCGGGTTGACGCGCGTTCTCCCCTCCTCAAATGCGCGTTGAACCGGACGGGAGATCTGCATGTAGTAGTTATCCAGCAGCTGAATTTGCGCCGAACTTAACGTTTTCTGCACCGTAATGCTGTTGCGGATTTGCCGGATGTCGTCGAGGAAGGTTTGCAGCGTTTTGCGCGGCTCCACCAGGAGCGTCAGCATGGACGGGTCGTTAAACAGCGAGGCGTAATAGCGGCTGAACTCTTTTTTATCCACCAGCATTTGCGCCAGTTCACTGAACATCATGCCGCTCAGGACATCGTTGATTTCGCCATGCTTCAGCCAGCGCCGTACGCGGTCAGCGTTAAATAAGGTTTTAAGATGATTATTGAGCCGCACCTGATCGGGCCAGGCCTGCTGAATGAGGCCTTTAATCATTAACTCAATTGCGCGTACCTGCTTGTGCGCCTGCTGTTGCTGGAGTTCGCTTCCCGGGGCCAGTTCGGTGCTGTAGGTCAGAAGCGGCTGCTGCAGACGAAGATGTTCCAGCGTAGTCACAAACCGCATCGCCGCAATAAGCTGGTTTTCACTGACATCCTGCCCGCTTTCGTACTGCGGGACGCGCTGCTGCAGCAGGCGCAGCTGCAGCGTAAATTCCGACATCTCGGCATCATTCAGGTTAAGCTTCTTCGCAACCGTAGCCCATCCCCCGAGGCCTAAACGCGCGCTGTCCAGCTGTTCCAGAAACCAGCGTGGATCTTTTCCCTCAGAAACATGTACATTCAGAAGAAGCAAGATTTCCACCGACGCCTGGCGAATGACCGCCAGACAGTGTTCAAACTGTTCGCGGATATGATGTGATGTGCTGAGAGTCATTGTTTTCCTTAAGCGACAGCGAAGACATCCGGAATGGGCACTAATGGCCGTTTTTCTTTTTATTTATACGCGCTTAACCATACCTGACTTTCTGTTGAAATAAAGTGACAACCCTAAAATCATTTAAAATGCTTCAGGAGAATCTTAATGCCAGTTTTAATGACCTCACGCCTGAACTGCTCGCCCCTGCAGGAGCAAGACTGGCCCTTTTTTCTGGCGTTGCAGCAACACCCCGAAGTCATGCGCTTTGTAGCGGAGAACCGCCCCGTCGCAGCGATCCGGGAGGCGTTTGATTCGCGCCTGACGCCCTGGACGCCAGGCAGCGCGCACTGGCTGTGCCTCGTCGTACGTGATGCCCTCTCACAGGCCCCGCTGGGCGTTACCGGGTATATTCATCGGGAAGAAGATTGCGCCGAAGTGGGCTTTCTTTTTGCCCCCGAGGCGCAGGGCAAAGGTTACGGCTTCGAATCCCTGCAGGCGCTTTGCGATTACGCCTTTCATCAGGGCGGTATTCGTCGGCTCACCGCCACCGTCACCGCGGGAAACGTCGCCTCCAGGCGCCTGCTGGAAAAAGCTCGCTTCCAGCTGGAAGGCGAGCTACGTGAAAGCTATTACCTTTCCGGTCGCTGGCAAAATGACTGGTTATTTGGGTTATTACGGCAGGAATACCTGAACAATAATTCCTGAACAACAGCCATTTGGCGGATATTGCTCGTACCGCGATTCCTCTACAGTATCGCCATTAAGAGGAAACGAATATGAACGGTCATGCGCTAAATATATCTTCTGCCGCCATAGAATTAATAAAGAAACATCAAGGGCTTTCACTGGAGAAATATCGTGATGAAAAGGGTGTATGGGTTATCGGCTATGGGCATGTGATCCGCGAACGGGAAAATTTTCACGGCCTTATCACGCCTCTTCAGGCGGAATATTTACTCCATGAAGATATTCAGCTGTGTGAAACGCTGCTGCGGGAAAAGTGTATACATCCATTAACCCAGCAGCAGCATGACGCGCTGGTACTGATGATACTGAGTTTCGGCGTGACGTCTTCACTCCCGAAAGCGCTGCTTCAGGCCGTCGCCCGGGTGTAGTACATGGCTGCCTGGGTTCGGTTTTTTACCTCCAGCCTGCGAAAAAGCGCTTCCAGATGCGCTTTTACCGTGGCCGCACTGATGTTGAGATTGCGACCAATTTCTTTGTTTGATTCGCCCGCCGCCAGCAGCTTCAGCACCTCACGCTGACGCTCGCTTAAGGAAAGTAACGCCTGCGCTGACGATTGCTGGCTGACCCACTCAGCGGGAAAGCAGACCATCCCTCTGGACACGGAATCCAGCACGGCGGCAAATCGCTCAGGGTTGGCGTTACGGGGGATAATAGCCATCACGTTTCGCTGCATGAGTTGTTCAACCCATCGGGTCTCTTTTTTTGCCAGAACCATCATCACCCGTACCGACGGGAAGCGATGCATGATTTCATCCAGGAAAGAACTCCCCTCATCCTGAATTAAATTGCCGTCAATCATGACGATAGCAGACGGTGACGCGGATATTTGCGTCCATAAATCGTCTGCCTGACAAGCCCCCGTTATATTTATTTCAGGAATTAATTTCTGCAAACCGTGTATCGCTCCATGAATAAATATCGACTGCCTGTCAAACATGATTACTCGCATCGTATTTCTCCCTCTGAGAATAGCGAAGGGGGATTCTACATAGGCGCTATTTAAGAAAAAACTCAATGAATGGAGAGGTTACAAATCCGCCAGTGGTTTTTATATTTACCCGCATTTTGACACATCCATATTAAGGATTTCCTTAAGGGGTTCCCTCCCCTTAACATCAGACATCACAGGAACATGCCGCCTGATACTTCAATACGTTGCGCGTTCATCCAGCCAAGCTTATCGCTAAGCAGCGCCGCAATGGCATCCCCGATATCGTCCGGCAAACCTACCCGCCCCAGCGCCGTCTGCGACGCCAGCATCTGGTTAAGCTGCGCGTTGTCGCGCACGCGCCCACCGCCAAAGTCGGTTTCGATCGCGCCTGGTGCGATAATATTGACGGAGATACCGCGCGCTCCAAGCTCCTTCGCCTGATAGCGGGTGAGCACTTCCATCGCCCCTTTCATGGCCGCGTAGGTGCCTGAGCCTGGCTGGGTGAAGCGGGCCAGTCCGCTGGAGACATTGAGGATCCTCCCCCCGTCGTTAAGCAGAGGCAGCAGGCGCTGCGTCAGGAAGAAAGGCCCTTTGAAGTGAATGTTCAGCGCCTCATCAAACTGGGCTTCCGTCGTTTCGGTATAGGGTGCGTATAAACCCGTTCCGGCATTGTTCAATAAATAATCAAATGTTTCGCGCTGCCAGACGCTCTTCAGGATCTCCTGAAGCTGATGAGCAAAATTTTCGAAACTGGCGATATCCCCGACATTGAGCTTTAATGCCGCCGCCTTGACGCCTTTTTCCTGAATTTCGCGCACAACTTCCAGCGCTTCCTGCTGGCTACGATTGTAGGTCAGGATAATTCCCGTGCCGTCTGCAGCCAGCTTTAACGCAGCGTTTTTACCTAAGCCGCGGCTACCACCCGTCACTAATGCGATACGTTCAGTCATCATAAACCTCGTTTTGGCTGTTATGGAGATTGAGAAAGAGCTTATTAGGTGATAGAAGATCAATAAAGATGGGTAATAACGCTTCACTGTTTCAGTGCAAACAACAATGAGCTTCATCTATGGATAAAATTCACGCAATGCAGCTGTTTGTTCGCGTCGCGGAGCTGGAGAGTTTTTCCCGCGCGGCAGAGACATTAACGCTGCCGAAAGGCAGCGTTTCCCGGCAAATTCAGGCACTGGAAAACCGGCTTGGCACCCAGCTACTGCACCGTACCACGCGCCGCGTTAGCCTGACGCAGGACGGCATGGTCTATTACGAACGGGCAAAAGATCTGCTGGCGAACCTGGATGAGCTGGACGGTATGTTTCAGCACGATCCCTCCAGCATCAGCGGAAGGCTGCGCGTGGATATGCCCGTTGGCGTTGCTCGAAATGTCGTCATCCCCAAACTGCCTGCTTTTTTACAGCAGTATCCGGGTATCGAACTGGAGCTCAGCAGCAGCGATCGTCTGGTGGATGTGGTCCGCGAAGGGTTTGATTGCGTCGTCCGCGTGGGTTCCCTGAAGGACTCAGGGCTGATAGCCCGTCCGCTGGGCAAGCTGTCGGTGATCAACTGCGCCAGCCCGGATTATCTGGCGCGTTTTGGCTACCCTGACACGCTGGACGATTTAGGCTCGCACGCCGTGATTCATTATGCCGCGATGCTGGGAAGCCGCCCTCAGGGCTTTGAATTTTATAACGGCAGCACGACGCAGTGGATAAAAACGGGCGGGGTGCTAACCGTCAACAGCACGGAAACTTACCAGGCCGCCTGCCTTGCCGGGCTGGGGATCATTCAGGCCCCGCGCGTTGGGGTGCGCGACCTGCTGCGCGCAAAGAAACTGATTGAGATCCTCCCGCAGTATCGTGCGGAACCGATGCCTGTCTCCCTGATTTACCCCCACCGGCGCAACCTCTCTCGCCGGGTTCACCTGTTTATGGAGTGGCTAACCGAACTCACAAAAGCTTACGTGGACTAGTCGCAAGCTATAATTCAGTAACATCCAGCCAAACGAAAAAGGAAAAGACGCGTGACGCCGGAAAATAACCCGCAACGACCCACCCAACAATTAGATTATGAACCCATCAAGAAGATGGAAACCGAGCCGGAAGAGGCTAAAGCCCCTGGTACCGCCAGCAAGGCGCTGGGCACCGTCACCAGCCTGGCGGAGAGAATTCAGCAGTTTCCCATGGTTGCGCATCTAATACGTGCGACCGAGCGCTTTAATGACCGCATGGGGAACCAGTTCGGTGCCGCGATCACCTATTTTTCGTTCCTGTCGATGATCCCCATCCTGATGGTGTCGTTTGCTGCGGCCGGTTTTGTACTCGCGTCGCATCCAACGCTGCTGCAGGATATTTTCAATAAGATCCTGAATAACGTCAGTGACCCCACCCTCGCCACCACGCTGAAAAGCACGATTAACACCGCCGTTCAGCAGCGCACCACCGTCGGGATCGTCGGTTTGCTCATCGCCCTTTACTCCGGCGTTAACTGGATGGGCAACCTCCGCGAAGCTATTCGCGCCCAGTCGCGCGAGGTGTGGGAGCGTAAACCGCAGGATCAGGAGAAAATTTGGGTTAAATATTTCCGCGACTTTATTTCGCTGATTGGCCTGCTTATCGCGCTCGTCGTCACGCTCTCCATTACCTCCGTGGCGGGCTCCGCGCAGCAGATGATTATTTCTGCGCTCTATCTTAATTACATCGAATGGCTGAAGCCCGCCTGGCGCGGCATCGGACTGGCGATTTCCATCTTCGCCAACTACCTGCTGTTCTTCTGGATTTTCTGGCGCTTGCCTCGGCATCGTCCGCGTAAGAAGGCGCTGCTCCGCGGCACATTGATTGCGGCGATCGGCTTTGAAGTGATTAAGATCGTGATGACCTACACCCTGCCGTCGCTGGTGAAATCCCCGTCCGGCGCGGCATTTGGCTCGGTGTTGGGGCTGATGGCGTTCTTCTACTTCTTCGCGCGTTTAACCCTGTTCTGCGCGGCGTGGATTGCCACCGCCGAGTACAAAGGCGACACGCGAATGCCCGGAAAAACACATCGTTAATTCCGCTCTCGGGCTGATATTTCAGCCCGACTCATCATTTCAGCATATAAATCCAGTCCGTAACTTTTATTTAACCGAAAACCAGTTTTATCCACCAATATTTAAAAAACGTGAAGCATTTCATGGAAGCATTTTGGCTGGCCTGAACATTATCCGCTTTTTGTTGATTTTATAATCAGGAAGCGACTTTGTTACAGATTGAAATGTCGCTTTTGCTGTGCGTAATATGGCCTTTCGTTCGACAAAAAATAAGAAAATATTATGCAATCAACAGCCACAACACTCGACTCTGGTGCGGAAAACGTCCCGGTAAACTCGCGCAATAAAGTTGTCGTCGCATCGCTGATTGGCACCGCCATTGAGTTCTTCGACTTTTACATTTACGCCACCGCAGCGGTCATCGTTTTCCCGCATATTTTCTTCCCGCAGGGAGACCCGACGGCGGCGACGCTACAGTCTCTGGCGACCTTTGCTATCGCGTTTGTGGCGCGTCCGATTGGCTCCGCGCTGTTTGGACACTTCGGCGATCGTATTGGGCGTAAAGTCACCCTGGTGGCCTCGCTGCTGACGATGGGCATCTCCACCGTGGCGATCGGCCTGCTGCCGACCTACGAAACCATCGGCATTCTGGCGCCGGTCCTGCTGGCGCTGGCGCGTTTTGGTCAGGGTCTGGGGCTGGGCGGTGAATGGGGTGGCGCGGCGCTGCTGGCGACCGAGAACGCCCCGCCGCGTAAACGCGCGCTGTACGGTTCATTCCCGCAGCTTGGCGCGCCGATTGGCTTCTTCTTTGCCAACGGGACCTTCCTGCTGCTCTCCTGGCTGCTGACGGACGAACAGTTCATGAGCTGGGGCTGGCGTATTCCGTTTGTCTTCTCGGCCGTGCTGGTGCTGATTGGCCTGTATGTGCGTGTTTCCCTGCATGAGACGCCGGTGTTCGCAAAAGTAGCCGCGGCGAAAAAACAGGTAAAAGTGCCGCTGGGCACCCTGCTGACCAAACACGTGCGCGTGACCGTGCTGGGCACGTTTATCATGCTGGCGACCTACACGCTGTTCTACATCATGACGGTGTACTCCATGACCTACAGTACCGCTGCCGCACCGGTTGGGCTGGGCCTGCCGCGTAACGAAGTGCTGTGGATGCTGATGATGGCGGTGATTGGGTTTGGTGTGATGGTACCGATTGCCGGCCTGCTGGCGGATAAGTTTGGTCGTCGTGCGAGCATGATTACGATCACCACGCTGATCATTCTGTTTGCTCTGTTCGTCTTCCCGCCGCTGCTGAGTTCAGGTAGCCCGGCGCTGGTGATGGCGTACCTGCTGATTGGCCTGAGCCTGATGGGGCTGACCTTCGGCCCGATGGGCGCGCTGCTGCCGGAGCTGTTCCCGACGGAAGTGCGTTATACCGGCGCGTCGTTCTCCTATAACGTCTCGTCTATTCTGGGCGCGTCCGTGGCACCGTATATCGCCACCTGGCTGCAGGCAAATTATGGTCTGTTCTACGTGGGTGTTTATCTGGCGGCCATGGCGGCGCTGACGTTGATTGCGCTGCTGCTGACGCATGAGACTAAGCATCAGGCGCTGTAATTCATTGCGGCCTGATGCCCTCACCCCGGCCCTCTCCCACAGGGAGAGGGAGAAAGGCGTTACTTCTTCATCTGCGACAAAATCGTCCGGCATTGATTCGCCTCGCCTTCTGACGGCGAAATCAACGCCAGCAGCGCGGCGGCCGGGGTGACCAACGTCGCGAGGGCTGCGGCCACCGCGCCACGCGCAATCAGCGGCCCGGGCTTGACGCCCGCCTGCGGATTTTTGAAGGTCCCACGCACGTAAAGCGGCGAGCGCAGGGTAATAATACGAATCCCCTTACTTTCCGGATCGATGGTCAAATCCAGCTGCTCGGAGGCCATGCTGGCGGTACCGGTCACGTTAATCACCGCGTTTTCCGTGTCGAAGGCAAAAATCTGCGGACGCGCCACCCCGTTAACCAGATCCACATTCGCCGCCGCGCAGTTCACCCGCACCTCGTCATCGCCAAAGATTTGCCCGATGATAAAGTTACCGACGTTCAGCCCCAGGATCTCCATCAGGTTGCGGCTGACCAGACCGTCGTTCATTAGCAGTTTCAGGTTACCGTTGCCGCTGCCCAGCAGCGCCGCCACGGAATTCCCCACCCCGCGAATGTCCGCATCGCCGTTCATTTCACCGAGGGTTTTCTGCATCAGCTCCACGTTCGGCATCAGCTCTTTCAGCTTCAATCGACGCGCCTGGATCTCCGCCCGCCCCTGCATCGGCTTTTTATCGCCTTCCAGGTGAATGTTAGAGGAAATCGTCCCGCCCGCCATGCCAAACTTCAGCGGCTGCAGGCGCAGGTCGGCATTTTTCAGGATGATATGCGTCGAGAGATCGCTCAGCGGCAGCGTGCTGCCATGCTCAATCTTGCGCCCTTTGAAGCGCACATCCGCATCCATCACGTCCCACTTATCGGTTTCAAAGCGATCGTAAGGCAGCACTTTTCCCGCAGGCTGAACGTCCTTTTTGACCTCTTTTGACTTTGTCCCTTTACCCGAATCCACGCCTATCAGCGGGCCAAGATCGGCCAGACGCAGCTGGCGGGATTCGACATCCCCTTCCAGTTTTGGCCGTGGTTTTCCGGTGGTGTAGGTCAGCGTGCCGTGAATATCGCTGTCGCCGATGCGGCCGTTGAAATCCCGGTAGTCAAAAACGGACGATTTTTCGGTATCAATTTTGGCAACCAAATGCCCGTCCGTTTCGAACGGCGGGGTATCCGGCAGCAGTACGCCGGTCAGTTCATACAGTTCGCCAAGCGAGTCACCGGCGAACTTGAGCTGCAGGTCAACGCCCCCCATGTTCATCGGGTCGTTGACCGTCCCCACAAACGCCACGCGCGTATTCCCCGAGCGGAAATCCGCCTGCACCGGGAATGGCGTGCCTTCGCTCCGGAGCGCCAGCATGCCGCCGATTTTCCCTTTCCCGTTAAGCGGCTGACCGTTGTAGCGCCCTTTTGCCGTCAGGCCGAAGACATAATCACCCGCTTTGGCGCTATCGCCTTTCGCTTTATTGCCCGTGACTTCGCTAAACGGCAGCGGTTTACCCAGCGGATCGACCAGGATCTCCACGTCTGCCTTGCTGACCCTATCGTCGATGGCGATCCGCCCACGATCGAAAAGAATATTGTCCAGACGGAATGACCACGAAGAGGGCTGGGCATTCGGATCTTTTTCGCCGTCGCTGGCAAGGTTAAACGTCCAGTTATTGTTTTTTTCAGAGAGGCGGATCAGGCGCGCATCGGGCTGCTGGAGCTTGATCCACGGTAGATAGACGGTTTTGGTCAGGAGCGCTAGCGGCGCCAGCGTGGCTTCCACGCGCGGCAGATGCACCATGGTCACTTCGGGGATATCCGGCGGGTTGCCGAGAATAATGTCGTCGGCGTGGACGTGCGGCCAGGGGATCCAGCTTCGCCAGCCGGTCTCCTCTTTCTGACGCTCCCATACCACACCCAGATCGCCACGAATGGCGAAGGGACGGTTCAGCTCAGTTGAGACTTTCTGGTTGATGGTCGGCTTAAGGCGGTTCCAGTCAAACGTCGCGATAATGATGACGACGATCGCGATCAACAACAAGAAAATCCCTGTAATCCAGGAAATGACCCTGGTTGTTTTTGTCATTGTTATCCCCTTTCCTGATGACCTGTCCTGTAAAACTATAGTCCAGACAAAGGGAAACGGGGTTATCAGAGGGTCGTTCTGGCGCTTTCGAGGAGATCCATCGGCACGGGGCGAGAGAGGAAATAGCCTTGCGCCGCCGCTGCGGGAGAGTTTTGCACATCACGCCACTCTTCCAGCGTTTCCACGCCTTCAACGATCACCCCCTGGCAATAGCGATTCATCAGCTGCAATAACAGCGTAAACAGATTCCGCCCTTCCGGGGTCTGGCGCAGCATGATGAACAGATCGCGGGCCACCTTGATGTAGTCATAGCGCACTTCGCTGAGGGCCGAGAAGTTCGCCATACCGGTGCCAAAGTCATCCAGCCACAGCGGGCCAAATTCACACATTGACGCAAACGAGGAATCCTGCGGCAGGCGCACGTGCTCCACCAGCTCAAAGCGCAGCCACGGCAGGGTGGCGATCAGCTCCTGCAGCTTCGCGTTCTGACGCAGCGCCAGCAGAGTTGGGCCATCCACGTTCACCGAGGCGAGGATCGTATGCTGCTCGAAAAAGGCCTGTTTCGTCGCCAGCATACGGAGCTGCTCTTCCAGCACGTCCAGACGCTGGCGAACGGCAACTTCGGCAAAATAGCGATCCGGCGCGATGCGCTGAGTAGGGTTTGAGGGATGCGTAACGACGGTCAAAATCTCAATTGCCATCAGCCGACCGTCCGTTCGATAGATAGGCTGCCAGGTGTACGCGCGCTCACATTGCAGCCAGTAGCGATGCTCCTGCAAGTTCTCAATGCTTGCCTCAGGCGTAGTGCTCAGCCGCTGGATAACCTGCTCTGACTTCATTTCAGATGTCCTGTTGTTGGGATAGCCTTTCTGGACTCGTCACAGGATTATCGGCGCGATAATTGAGAACTTTATGTTCAATTCACCGTGGAAATGAAATTAAGATGACAGAAATTTGCCGGAACACGCGCTGGCTCAAATAAAATAATGGAACACCGTTTTAATATAGTTGACCATCTAATTCACTCGGCGCACACTGCTGAAAATTCTTCTGTTCAGGTTCACGACTATGTCCAAAAAAATTGCCGTGATTGGCGAATGCATGATTGAGCTGTCACAAAAAGGCGCGGAAGTCAGCCGCGGATTTGGTGGCGATACGTTAAACACCTCGGTTTACATTGCCCGTCAGGTTGCGCCTGAGGCACTCACCGTGAACTACGTCACCGCCCTCGGCACGGACAGCTTCAGCCAGCAGATGCTGGAAGCCTGGCAGAGTGAACATGTTGACACCTCGCTTATACAGCGTATGGAAAACCGCCTGCCTGGGCTTTACTACATCGAAACTGACAGCACCGGCGAACGCACGTTTTATTACTGGCGTAACGAAGCCGCGGCCAAATTCTGGCTGGAGAGCGATGCCGCCGCGGCCATCTGCGAAGAGCTGGCGACGTTTGACTATCTCTATCTGAGCGGCATTAGCCTGGCGATTTTAAGCCCGACCAGCCGCGAAAAGCTGCTCTCGCTGCTGCGCGAATGCCGCGCCAACGGCGGGAAGGTGATTTTTGATAACAACTACCGCCCGCGCCTGTGGGCCAGCCGCGAAGAGACGCAGCAGGTTTATAAGCAGATGCTGCAGTGCACGGACATCGCCTTCCTGACGCTCGATGATGAAGACGCCCTGTGGGGTGAAAAGCCGGTTGAGGACGTGATTGCACGTACGCACGCAGCAGGCGTGAGCGAAGTGGTGATTAAGCGCGGCGCGGAGTCGTGCCTGGTCGCGATTGCGGGTGAAGCGGTGGTTGAGGTCCCTGCGGTGAAGCTGGCCAAAGAGAAAGTGATTGATACCACCGCGGCGGGGGATTCCTTCAGCGCGGGCTACCTGGCGGTACGCCTGACGGGGGGAACGCCGGAAGCGGCGGCACAGCGTGGGCACCTGACGGCCAGCACCGTGATTCAGTATCGCGGGGCGATTATTCCGCGCGAGGCGATGCCTGTTTAGTTTCCCCTAACCCTCTCCCCAAACGGGAGAGGGTCAGCGTGAGGGGGTTACTGCCCCTGCGGAATATCCGTCGCGTCCTGGTGTAGATCATCAGCCGTTGCAGCCTGCGCCGGCTGCGACGCGGTGGCCATAATGGAATCCCAGGTCTTCTGAAGCTCCTTCATGTCATATTCCGGCTCGCCTTTCGGCTGCAGAAGGATCAACGCCATATCCTGCGACAGCTGCTGACGTAAATCCTGATTCAGCATATTCACAGTCAGACCGTTCAGGAAGTCCTGACGCAGCTTCTGGTACTGCTCAGGCGCAATGTCGACAACCTGATTCTGCAGGGAGCGAATCCGCTGGCTGATCAGAATGTCGGTATCGGCGCGAGCGTAGGTGGCAAAAAGCTTCTGCAGCTCCAGTTTTTTCTGGGCCAGCAGCGCGTTGAACTCCTCTTCAGAGAGCCCCTCTTTACGTACTTTTTCCAGCTCTTTCGCCACCACACCCAGGTTCGCATTCAGTTTATCGCCCGGCGATTCAACGTTAATGGCACATTGCGCACGCTGGAACAGCACGCGGCAGTCAAAGCCAAGGCCAATGTTCTTCACGTTGTTTTTGCTGAGCGTCTGCTGAACGTGCCAGAACAACGCTTCACGCGCCAGATCGGCACGCCAGTAGCGCAGCAGCGCCGCAGACTCGCGAATAGGCTGCCAGGCGTTATCCCACATCACGGAGAGCCTGTCCTGGCGCACGGTGTCCGTCATAATGCTGACAGGCTCGGCGCGCAGCGGAGAGAGCGTCGGGACAGGGGCTGGCGTTTCGCGTTTGCCCTTCAGATCGCCAAACGCTTTGTTGATCTGCTCAACCACCGCGCGGCTATCCACATTGCCGACGACGATCAGCGTCATCGCGTCCGGGGTGTACCATTTCTGGTAGAACGATTTTACCTGTTCGACGTCCACCGGCTGCTTCAGCGGCTCTGCCGGATCGTGCCCCAGCAACGTTGAGCCTTTCAGACGGTAACGCCACCAGCCCTCTTTGGTATCCGCAGGCCAGGTCGCCACCATGTCGCCGTTGCTCAACGCATAGTTCACGGTATCCGGCGTAATCGCCAGGTTGCCAGAGGCATCGGAGAGATAGGTAAGGGCTTCTTTAAGCAGGTCGTTACGGTTATTTGGCAGGCTCAGGTTAAACATGGTGTAGTCATAGGAGACCACAGCCGGAGGAAGGGGACGTTTCGGATCGATGGCCTGTTGCCACAGCGAACGCACCTGTACTGCCTGCAAGCTGCCGCTCTGCGTGAGCGCCAGACGGGGAATAAAATGGCTAAAACCGGTTTGCTGAGTGCTTTCCGTAAGGGAGCCGGTATTTACGGACAGACGGATTTCAATACGATCGCTGGGACGCTGTGGAGTAGATAACACCTGCCACTGAAAACCGTTCGCTAACGTGCCTTGTTGCCAGGCCGGGTCTGGCTGGAGCGCATCTGCCTGCACATAACTGGCTGCTGCCATCATCAGCAAACCGCCGGTTAAGAGTCGAATTTTTGTGCCCTGCATGTGAACCCCTGATCAACATTCCTGGTTAAAAAGAGTGTCTCGCGACGCGCTGCACTCTAAAAGATGACGATGAAAACACGTCGATTAGACCGCGCGTTCGGCAAAACGTCACGGTCCGAAGTGAAATATACCCCAAAAAAATCTTGTCGAATTATGACAGGTATGAACAGTTATTATGCGCAGGAGCCCGCATCCCGACAAGGGAATGCGGGCAATTGTGACAAGATTAGGAGGTTAAACCAGGATTTTTGCTATCAGACGCGCGATTATTCAGCGTATCGTTGAGCTTCTTGTGATCCAGCTCTTTCACCCATTTAGCGACCACCACCGTGGCCACGCCGTTACCCACCAGGTTGGTAAGAGCACGCGCCTCAGACATAAAGCGGTCAATACCAAGAATCAGTGCCAGACCCGCCACCGGCAGATGCCCCACCGCAGAAATGGTGGCCGCCAGCACGATAAAGCCGCTGCCCGTCACGCCCGCCGCCCCTTTAGACGACAGCAAGAGCACCACCAGCAAGGTGATTTGATGGAAAATATCCATATGGCTGTTGGTCGCCTGGGCGATAAACACGGCCGCCATCGTCAGGTATATCGAGGTACCGTCCAGGTTGAAGGAGTACCCCGTCGGGATCACCAGGCCGACCACCGATTTACGGCACCCGAGCTTTTCCATCTTGTCGAGCATACGCGGCAGCGCCGATTCTGAAGAGGAGGTCCCCAGAACAATCAGCAGCTCTTCACGGATGTAGCGGATGAATTTGAAAATGCTGAAGCCTGTCGCACGGGCGATGGAGCCCAGCACCACCACCACGAAAAGAATACAGGTGATGTAGAAGCAGATGATCAGCTGACCCAGCTGCACCAGCGTGCCAACGCCATACTTGCCGATGGTGAAGGCCATCGCACCGAAGGCACCGATCGGCGCCAGGCGCATGATCATATTGATGATGCCGAAGATGACCTGCGAGAAGCTTTCAATCACGTTGAAGATAAGCTGGCCTTTGCTGCCCAGACGGTGCAGGGCGAAGCCAAACATCACGGCAAACAGCAACACCTGCAGAATGTTTCCGCTGGCGAAGGCGCCGATGACGCTGCCAGGGATGACGTCCAGCAGGAAGGCCACCACGCCCTGATCCTTCGCCTGTTCGGCATAGACCGCAACCGCTTTGGCATCCAGCGTAGAGGGATCAACGTTCATACCCGCGCCAGGCTGTACCACGTTGACGATGACCAGACCAATAATCAGCGCAAGGGTACTGACCACTTCAAAGTAGAGAAGCGCCACTGCACCGGTACGGCCCACCGCCTTCATGCTTTCCATGCCAGCGATGCCCGTTACCACCGTACAGAAGATCACCGGGGCGATGACCATTTTAATGAGCTTAACGAACGCGTCGCCAAGCGGTTTCATTTGCGCGCCCAGCTCCGGGTAATAGTGACCCAGCAGAATACCGATGGCGATGGCTGTCAGGACCTGGAAATAAAGACTTTTGAAGAGTGAGGTTTTCATAGGGTGTCCTTGGGAAGAAAAACCACAGGCTTTGTAAGGTTATGGTTAACCTGCGGCTCTAAAATAACACCCGTATAACAGGACAGAAATAAACCCGGTTCAAATTTGAAACACAAATGTTAAGAACTTTGAACTGGCTCGCACAAGCCAGCAACAAAATTACACTTTTGCGTTATGGTCAGCGCCAGAAAGGTATCGCTGCTCGAAGACATCCGGCGGCACTGCGGGGGCAAAAAGGTAGCCCTGGCCGCTCTCGACGCCCGCCTCTGCCAGCCAGACGCGTTGCGCTTCGGTTTCAATCCCCTCGGCAATAAGGTGCACCTTGAGGCTGCGCGCCATCTGGACGATGGCCTGCACCATGCTGCTGTCCTCCGGCAGCCCGTCGACAAACGATTTATCGATTTTGAGCACGTCCACCGGCAGGGCTTTCATGTGCTGAAGCTGGCGCAGCCCGGCGTACCCCATACCAAAATCGTCCAGCGCGATGCGAATGCCGGCATTGCGCAGCGGCTTCAGGATGGCCACCGCGTCGTTAGGATCGTCAATGCGCCGGCTCTCCGTCACTTCCAGCGTCAGTGTATCAGGCTTGATCCGGTAGCGGTGGATCAGCTCCAGCATCTCGGAGACCATCGTCGGATGCATAAGCTGCAGGGCAGACAAGTTGACCGACAGCGGCAACGTTACGCCGCGCTCCTGCCAGGCGGCAAGCTGGCGGCAGGACTCCTCCAGTACCCAATAGCCAACGGTGACCATCAGGCCGCAGGATTCGATGCGCTCAATCAGCCCCTCCGGCAGCTCCCAGGAGCCATCCGGCTGCTGCAGGCGGAGCAGCGCCTCGGCGCTTTTCACTTCCCCCGTCTGTAGATTCACCTGCGGCTGTAGCCAGAGGGCGAACTGACGGTTATCCAGCGCGGTCAGGATATCGCTCTCTTCCGTCAGGCGCTGCTGCGCCTTTTCCATCTGCTCCGGGTCGAAGAACTGGATCTGATTTTTCCCTTTGCGCCGGGCGGTAAACGCCGCCGAGAACGCGCGGCGGTACAGCTGCTCCGCCGTTAAATCACCGTAGTACATGGCGATACCGATACTGGCGCTCGGACGAAGCTGGATGCCCTGCACGGGCAGCCGCTCATTTATGACAGTGAGTACTTGCTGACCTAATGTGATGGCGTGCCACGGCTCTTTCACGCCGTTGGCAATCACCACCAGGTCGTAACCGCTGACCTGGGTCAGCACCATGCGCGGGGCAAGGACAGACTTCACCTTTTCCACCAGCGTCAGCAGCAGCATTTCACGCTGGCTCTCCTTGAGCACGCCCGCCGTGTCCTGCAGGGTTTCACAGGCAATCACCATCAGCGCCGTAGTTTGCTGCCGCGCAACGGTCTGCTCCAGCATTGCCATCAGAAACGCTTTATTAGGTAGCTCCGACACCGGGAAGCGCGTGGCGCTGTTGTTTAGCTCATCCTGATGACGCTGGATGCGCTGCTGGTTGAGGTTGTAGCTGCGCACCAGCATACCGATCTCATCGTCCTGGTGCAGACGCGGCAGCTCAAGCTGGTGCCCCAGTTGATCCTGCGGCGAAAGCCCGTTCAGCTCGCGGGCGATACGGCGCAGCGGGTGAACAATGAGGCGGTTTATACACCACGTCAGCGCTACGCTGATGATCAGGGTCATAAGTAAGCAAGTGGTCACTAACGTAACCACCCAACTCATGACGAATTTATACATCCTGTACGAGTCCGCCTGCAGAACCAGGTAGGCCAATGGCTGCGGATTGGCAGGACGTTCCAGCGAATAGAGAGGCAGAGAAATTTGCACCGGCAGCTCAAACAGGCGCATCACCATCATCGGGACGGGACGCTCCGGGATAAAACTCATCCGCAACGCCTGGAACTGGTTGGGTAAGACGACATCGGCGCGGCTAACGACGCCGGCGGGCTGAATGCGTTTTAAGATGGTTTCCGCTTCGGGAATGTCCCCTTTCAGGATCGAGGCGGAGAGCGGGCCGCGCACCGAGCGGGCGATACTTTCTAACTGCGAAGCCGTGTTATAGCGATTCTGCTGTACGGAATGAAACAGCAAAATTACGCAGAAGAGCAGGACAAACAGCATAGTGACGGCAGAGACCATCGCCATTTGTTTGATCGTTAAGGAACGGCTGACACGCAAAATGACTCTCCACAAAACTCGAAGCGCAGGGCGCGCCAGGGTGTAAACCTGGCGCGCCTGAGTATACCCGATTGCCGCGCTATTAAGAGAGACTTACAAATGGATTAAGGAAAATCCGATTACCAGTCCGCATAAGGAATAAGCGGCTGCGGCGGTAAGTCCATATCGCCCTGCCAGCCTGCAGCAGAGTAGCGCACATAAATTAGCGCATGGCTTGGGGTGTAATCTTTCGCTTCCTGAATATCCACGCCCATACCCACAAACCAGTTGGAGGTGACCCGGCGTTCGATAATTGCCCGCGCGGTATAACCCGTCCCGGAGGAGGAGCTGCCGGTTTCCATCGCGCCACGGTCGGTATAGCGGCCTGGCTCATCGGTAGGGATCAGGCTCTGGATCGGGTAACGCAGCTCGTCTTTGGTTTTGGAGTGGGACCAGGACACCGAGCCACCCAGCTCCCAGGACCAGTTTTCCGTACGCTTACGCCAGGTCACCGGCAGCGCGAAGGAGACATACTCCTGCGGGCTGTAGTAGCCGCCCTGACCGAGGGAATAGCCGCTCAGATCCTTATCGTAGTGCCAGAGCATATTGGAGACGCCGACCGTCAGGCGCTCGTTGTTTTTATTAATGAGCTTGTAGTAATAACCCGTCATCCAGCGGACGCGCCAGTTATCTTCCACATTTTTACCGGTCAGCGTTTCCGCGTTCAGGCTTGACCAGACGCCGTTCGCCTCGCCTTTGTCATAGCTGATGCTTACCCCGCCGCCCGTCGCGCGCACGCCGCCCCAGGTGGTGCCGGTATTGGTATCTTTTTGCCCGGCGAACGCCAGCAGAGAGCTGGAGATAGGCCGACGATGGGCGTTGACGGTATAGCCGATGGGGCCTAAATCGCTGCTGTAGCTGATACCGCCCACCACGTCGACGACGTCAAAGCCCATTGGCGTGGTACCAATATCCATCGCCCAGGTTTTATTCTGCCAGCCAACGGCGACGCTGGCGCCGCTGTCGCTCTGGCTGGTGTTGCCGCTACACGGCGTGTCGTAGCAGGTCCCCCATTTAGGGTCGTAGGTTCCGTTATTGTTATCAAAGGTGCCAGCGTCCATGTTGACCAGATCGCTTCTGAAGAACATGCGCCCGTCAGAGAGCGGGGCGTCCACCTGGAGCATGGTGGTATGCGCTTTCAGGTCGGAATAGCCGCCCGTGCCGCTGGAGCCCCAGTAGTCGTGCTGCAGCGTGACGTTAACATCCTGCTGACGGTACAAATCACCGGCGTCACTGCGCACACCGCGCTTCAGCCAGTCATCTTTTTCATCGTTACGCGTCAGACGGGTGAAACTGTCATTATCCACCGGACGCGTCGTGGTGATGCCGGACGACACCATCGCATCTTTATACGTCTCCAGCGCCTGCTGCGGCTGGCCGTTTTGCGTCTGGAAGCGAGCAGCATCACGCAGCACCAGCGCACTTTCCATGGAGGCGGGCTGCGATTTGGCCTGCGGAATGATTTTGCTGAAGGTCTGTTCTGCGGCAGCGGAATCGCCCAGACCTGCCTGCGCCATCGCGATCCGGCGCTGCATATTGAGCGACAGCGGCTGGCCGTTTTGCGCGGCGGGCAGTTTCGCGAGCTCCGCACGGGCGGCATCTTTGTTACCTTCCGCGCTGTAAATTTCGGTCAGACCGAGGATCGCGTCTTCGTTCTGCGGCTCACGCTGCAGGACGGCGCTGTACGTCGTTTTCGCCGCGTTCAGATCGCCACGCTGCTGCGCCCAGTCCGCCAGCGTCAGGTCGATGCGGGTGGAGGCAGGCTGCTGACGCAGAAGATTTTCCGCCTCCTGCTCTTTGCCGCTGTCGCGCAGGCGGTTGGCGGTTTCCAGCACCTGATTGCTTTGCAGACGGTCGGCAAGCTCCTGAATATTGCCGTTCCACTGGCTGCGCGGCAGGGTATTCAGATGCGCCAGCGCGGCCCGGTCCTGATCGTTTCCGGACAGGTAGAGCCCGTTGGCATACACCTGCTCCGGGTCAGACGGTTTCTGGCTGGCAAGCTGGCGCATCAGGGTATCCGCCTGGCTGCGCTGGCCCGCGCTGTAGAGATCGCGCGAGAGACGATACGTTATCCAGACGTCACCGGGCGAGAGTGCCAGACGGCGACGCTGAATTTCTGCCGCCTGAGCGTATTTCCCCTGACTCTCCAGCTGTTCTGCCTGGGCGGAAAGCTGCTCGTTAGTCAGGCTACGCTCAATATCATCAATACTCCGGCGCTGGCTGGCGGAGAGAGACTGGATAAACTGCGAGGCTTTCTCCGGGGACTGCGCGCGGTAAACATTGGCAAGGCCTCGAACCGCATTGCTGTTGCTGCTGTCCATACGTAACGCCTGGCGGTAATAACGCTCCGCCGCGTCGTTATCTTTACGCGCGGCGGCAGCATCTCCCAGCCCCAGCACCGCATAGCTGTCGGTATTGTCGACGTTGCGCGCCTGCTGATAGTAACGCTCCGCCTGCGCCGGGTTATTCGCCTTCAGCGCCGCATCCCCCTGCTGGATCAGCAGCCAGTAGCGGTTAACCTTCAGCAAGCTGTCCCATTTCCCGCGGTTATCGCTCTGCGGATCGAGGGCAATCGCTTTTTCAAACTGTGCCACCGCGCGGGCGCGGTCGCCTTTCTGGGAATAGGCCTGCCCAAGGGCACCCACCGCTTCACTGTCGGCATGGTTGGCGCTGACGGCTTTTTGCAGCTCCGCCACCGCCTTACTCCCCTGCCCGGCATCCACTGCCGCCAGCCCTTCCGCTTTCGCGCGGAACGCCGGGTCAGCGAGCTGCTTTTGCTGTGCCTCAAGCTGGGCGCGCGCCGCCGCGACGCTATCGCCGTCGCTGAAGACGGTCAGGTATTTTTGCAGCGCGGTGACGCTGGCGCTGCTGGCTGGCTGGTCTTTGATCTGCTCATACCACATGTCAGAGGCCTGGCCGCGGCCGCCGGTGGATTTAGCCATCTCCTGCAGCACCGCAAAGCCTTCATCACGGCGTCCGCTCTGGAACAGAAGCTGGGCCAGCGTCGTCTGGAGCTGCGTATTCCCAGGGCTGCTGCTGTTTATTTTTTTCAGCTGGTTAATGGCCGCATTGCGACGGGCAGGATCTTTCGCCACCACATTCCAGTATTCCGTCGCCACGTCGCCGCCCGGCGGGTTGCCGCCAAAGAGCTTGTCATAGGCGGCAATCGCCTCCTGCGTGTGCCCTGTCGTAGCGAGTAAGCGCGCCTGCTGAAGCTGCTGGCGGCCATCCGGGGTGGAAAGCAGCATGGTATTGCGTGAGGACTGGTACGCGCCGGAGTCAGGGGCGATCCCCTTCAGGCGGTCCAGCTCTTTTTGCGCTCCGGCGTTATCGCCCTGGCGCAGCAGGTAGCGAAAGCGGGCGGCAATGACGTCAGGGTTGTTAGGATCGATCAGCTCAAGACGGTAGAGCGACTGACGAACCAAATCCTCGCGATGGGTCGATTCGCCCAGCCGAACCTGCTCCAGCAGCTGTTTCTGCTGCGGAGAGTTAACGGCCTGCGCCAGCGGCATCAGTGCCAGCCCAAGCGATAGAGTGAGTAGATTTACTGTGAACTTGCGCATTCCTGGCCCCAATCCGGTATTAATTCACCCTTAGCGGTGAAGCGAAAACGATGCTGATCCCATCCCTGACCAAAAAGAGTCAATACATAGCTGTAGTAGGCATTGTTATCGGGAAAATGGTCTGCCACGCGCTGGCGCTGAACCGCCTGGGCATCGCGCTGCTGTAAAAACGGCAGCATCGCGGCAGAGAACCCGACCGGGCCATTGCCGGTGTGTTTCCCCGTCGCCACATCCACTTTCTCCGGCGGCACGCCCTGTTTAATTGTCTTTGCCGCCATCGGCTGGAAGCGCGTCAGCAGCCGGGCTTTTTGAGGATCTTTATCGCTCATCATGCCCACCCAAAGATAGACACGGATGGCGTCATAGCCCCCTTCCAGCGTTTTATCCTGCTGTAGCTGCCAGCCTTTGTTTTTCTGATACTGCACCCAGTTCGGCGAGAATCCCTTCGGCGCGCTTTCCAGCAGCAGCCGCAGATTGGTTTCACGCAGCGTGATCCACGGGGCACCGTAGCGGGTGAAATAGCTCGCTAACTGTGGAGGAAGGTAGCTGGGGTTAAAGCGCCAGGCGTTTTCTTCGGCAAAACCGACTTTACCGGGAAGCAGCATTGAGCCGAGCCCCGGCACTTTCACCACTTCCTCGCTGGCAATGCGTTTTAGCAGTGCCTTGCCCGTTTGGGTATAGTCCGGGTCTTTCCATAACCGGCCCGCTTCGAGCAGCGACCAGGCAATCCAGACATCGGCATCTGAGGCGGAGTTGGTATCAATCACACCCCAGTTTTCTTTGTCTTTCTGTCCCCAGAGCCAGGCGGGCAGACGATCGTTGAGATTGCCGCTGGCGAGGTTATCGCGCGTCCACGTCAGCAACTGGTCAAACGCCTTGCGATCGTTAGCGGCCAGGGCAAAGAACAACGCATAGCTTTGCCCTTCCGACGTTGTAATTTTGCGCGTGTCGCTCGGATCGATGACGCGCCCGCCCTCGCTGATGTAATCCTTTTTAAACTGCTCCCAGGCAGGCCAGGTACAGGCGGCGCGAAGAGGGATCGCCGCCAGCATCAACGCTGCGACTACACACCAGCGAAAGGCTTTCATCACGTCTTACTCATCCGGGTTAAGGCGACGACGGCTGATGATGCGCAGCAGACGCCACAGCACCCATGCCAGCAAGACCACGCTGACCGCAGCCAGGATGGCGAGCAGAACCGGATGGTTCGACAGCGCATACCACAGGCGCTCGAACCACGGCAGATGGCCGACATAATACACATCACCCACGCGCAGGCTGTTGACGCCGGACTCGCGGATCACCGACACAGAACCAAACATCGCGGCACGTTTGCCGCTGTCGTTCATCGCGGTATTCAGCAGTTCATAGCCACGCGGGCTGTCAGCCAGCAGGGCTATCACGCTACGCTGATCGTTGTAAGGAGACTGGAAGCCCACCACCGCAGCCATCGCCCCCTGAGAGGTTACGGCCGTCTGCGCGCTGGCCTTACGGTCGTTCACGTCCGGCATAATGCTTGGGAACTCGGTCTGGCGAAGCGGCGTGTTAACCCACGACTCGGTGGCTTTCACCAGCAGGTCGATACGTTTTTCATCCTTCAGCATGTCCGGGATGGTGCCGATCACCATGATATCCGCATCTTTGTTCTGGATCTGACTGCCATCGTCCGTCAACGTGACGTTAACTGCCGGTAATCCGGTTTGCGCGCCTACGGTTGCCATGGTGTCGAGCAGGGTCGTCACCTGACCTTCGTTTGGCGCTTTAGGCATCACCACAATGGATTCAGAGAGATCGGCCATGCGGCTGAACGGGAAGCCTGCGTTAGCAAAGGCACGCAGATCCGGCATCGCCAGGAAATGGTAGTACTTCGAGAAGTCGATGGTCGACTCATCGCCGATCACAACGTGGTTTTGTACCGGCTGGAAGGTGATGCAGTTATCCACCGAACCGCCAGGCATCGGGTTCATGTACTGGAAATCAAAACGCAGCTGGTTGATCGCGCCAAGCTTCAGCGCCGGAATAGAGACGTCCGTTTTTCCGTCCAGCAGCCCCTGCAGCACCGGCAGGCGGAGCATCAGACGGTTAGTGTCCTGGGTACTTTGCAGGCTGAACGATTGCAGGAACTGGTTGTTCAGGCTGATATCCATGCGCGAGCTGTCTTTCGTCGCTGGCGCGGTATAGCGGTAGTTGAGATTGATATCAATGCCGTTGGTGCGCAGCAGGTACAGATCCGGCGGCAGGTTCAGCGACAGGCTAATCGGCGATGGCTCAAGGCCGGAGGCCTGCAGCTGCTCTTCATAGGTTTTCAGTTCACCAAACGTCACGGCGCGGTCGGTACGCACCCAGTTTGGCGCGTCATAAGGTTTACGCGCCAGCAGCGGCTTAACTTCGTCCACCACCACGCTGTTGCCGCGGAAAAGGACGTTGCCCTGAGCAATCGCCTTCGCGGCCTGGACCAGATCTTTATCATCACGACCAAAGACCACCAGCAGCTTCACGTACGGGTTATCAGGGTGGCTTACCATCTCAATGGTTGGCGCTTTGACTTCCGGGTGGTCGCGCAGGAAGCCCGGACGCTTTGCGTTGGTTGCAAAGACAATCGCGTTCCTGTCCGGCATTTTGTCATACATCACCGGGAAGTTCTGACCGCGCCAGCCGGAGCGGGAGCCAAACCAGGAGGCTACAATGGTCGCCGCCAGCTGCTCGGTCACGTCAGGGGACGATGCAAACACCATCGGCAGCGTGAGCGGACGGTTATCACGCGGGTCGAAGAACGGAACCGGGAACGCCGACAGATCGTTTTTCAGCGCCAGCGGCTGGTAGGTCATCTGCAGCGAGGAGTTACGCCCGACGTCCAGCCACAGCGTGTTGCTGGCGGGGTTTTCGCAGACATCGCGGTAGTGACCAACAAACTCCAGACGGATACGGTTAAAGTCGGTGATGAAGAGCGGGTTAATCGGCACCTGCGCCTGTGTTTTCTTACCCAGCTGCTCTTTGGTCACCGGCAGAACGTCCATCAGTTCATCGTTCAGGTAGACCTTCAGCTGAGACTGCGTCGGCAGCAGGGATGGCGACGGGGTGTATTCAAGGTTCAGTACCGCATTTGAAACAACCTCATCGCTGCGCATACCAAATTCAATGCTGCCGTTAGGGTTGACGCCGCGCAGCACCATGCTGCCCGGCGGCGGCGCGATTTGCGCGAAGGTCAGCTTCACGTCCCGCGACGGCACATTATCCGCGACAACGGGCGCGTTAGCCCCCCGCACGCCCGGCATCACCTGCCCGATGACCGGATTCTCGACCGGCAGGGTGTTCCCCTCCGTTGGCTGGTTCGGAATGATGTTCTCTGTTTGACCGGGTGCCGCCGTAACAACCGGATCGGTTGCCTGCGCGACGACAGGGACCGTCGGCGCAGGCGTCGCCGCTGCGTTACCGGGTGCTGCGTTAGCCATTGTTGCGGGAAGTGCACTCACTCCCATTGCCACTGCACATAACCAGGAAAGTTTTGTTTTCATCGCGTTATCATCATTGTTGAGCCATAACCGGGTCCGCCTGCTTCGTCTCATCCCGCTCGGGACGACGAGGAATGAACGACACGACCCAGGAAACCAGCGAAGTAAGTGACCGGAAAATTAATTTCACCGACGACGGGGCAAATTCTGCAAGGTGACGATAGCCACGGAACCCCAGCTTCAGAATATCCAGCAGGCTTTCCAGTGGTTTATCTTCCGGGAAGCTGTCCTGCCAGAGAGCCCATGTATCCGCACGGGCAAACGTACACTGCACAAAATCAATGTGTTGCTTTTTGGTCAACGGCATCAGCTGCAGACCCACTTCACTGCCTGCCACACGCACAACCTGCGTCGGGAAGACATACTCCTGCTGACCGCGCTTAAGCAGCAGGTTAACCTTCTGCCCTTCCAGCACTTTCGCCTGGCCGTTGATTTTGATCCCCAGGCCACCGTCAGAGAAGTCGTGCACCGTACAGGAGAAGAGGTGACCATCTTCACGGGCGATTGCCGCAGGCATGCAGATTTCAACGCGATGCGCGCGACGAACCTGTTTACTCTCTACCGATACCGCCACCGCGCCGCCGAGGATAATCAGGTTGTAGAACACCCAGGCCATACTGACGAAGACGGTCAGGATTTCGTTTTCCGGGCCGTAGAAGTAGCGCCAGATACCGGCGATCACGCCGACAATATTCAGCAGCACGAGGAAGATATACGGGCGGGAGATCACCCAGTCGACGTACTCTTCTTCCACCAGACCGCCCTTCGCGGTGACGTTGAATTTCCCTTTGTGCGGGTTAATCAGCGCGACCATCGTCGGCGGCGCGATGTACCACGCCAGCACCGTTTCGTAGATTTCACTCCAGAAGGAGTGCCGGTATTTGCCCTGAATCTTCGAGTTCGTCAGGCTCGCGTGGATCATGTGCGGCAGAACGAACAGCGCAATCATCAGCGCGGGGGCGTAAATGATATAGGCGTGAAGGAGCAGGAACGCCAGCGGCGCGGTCAGGAAGATCAGCCGCGGGATGCCGGACAAGAAGTGGAACATGGCGTTGACGTAGCAGAGACGTTGAGCCAGCTTGAGCCCTTTGCCTATCAGCGGGTTATCGAGGCGGAAAATCTGCACCATGCCGCGCGCCCAGCGAATACGCTGACCAATGTGCGCCGAGAGAGATTCCGTCGCCAGACCGGCGGCCTGAGGGATACGCATATAGGCAGAGGTATAGCCGCGGCGGTGCAGGCGCAGCGAGGTATGCGCATCTTCCGTTACCGTTTCAACAGCAATTCCGCCAATTTCATCCAGCGGCTTACGGCGGATAACCGCGCAGGAGCCGCAGAAGAAGGTGGCATCCCACATGTCGTTCCCGTCCTGCACCAGCCCATAGAACAGCGTGCCTTCGTTCGGGGTTTTGCGGAAGCGGCCAAGGTTACGTTCAAACGGGTCCGGCGAGAAGAAGTGGTGCGGCGTCTGCATCATCGCCAGCTCTTTCTCTTTCAGGAACCAGCCCATGGTCATCTGCAGGAACGAGCGCGTCGGCACGTGGTCACAGTCAAAAATCGAGACGAACTCCCCGGAGGCATACTTCAGGGCGTTGTTGATGTTCCCCGCCTTAGCGTGCTCGTGAGTCGGGCGGGCGATGTACTCAACGCCGACCTCTTCCGCAAACTGGCGAAACGCCGGACGGTTGCCGTCATCCAGGATCCAGACTTTGAGCTTATCTTTCGGCCAGTCGATGCCCAGCGCGGCATAGATGGTGTTTTTCACCACGCTCAGGTCTTCGTTGTAGGTCGGGACGAAGAGATCGACGGTCGGCCACTGCGTGGTGTCTTTAGGCAGCGGAACCGGCTGGCGGTTGAGCGGCCAGATCACCTGGAAATAGCCTAGCACCAGCACAATCCACGCGTAGGTCTCAGCAAACAGCAGCACCAGACCGCACACCAGGCTGACCGGGTCGTCCCAGTTCAGCGTTGAGGTGTAACGCCACCAGATGTAGCGGCAGGAAACCGTCAGCGACAGCACAATCAGCATCAGCGCCGAGAAACGGCCCGGAATACGACGAACCAGCAACGCCACGCCCCACAGCAGGATCAGGAAGATGAACTGCGCCAGCGGGTTGAAAGGTTGCGTAATACAGACCAGCGCCAGAATGAGCGAGAACACGACAATCACGCCGAGAATAAAACGCCGCAAGCCTGGGTGGAGATGCCCAAGCTCTTTATGGTTATCCAGATGGCTGGTCTTATCGCTGACGCTAGCGGGCAGTTTATCCAGCCACTGGTGATAGCGTTCACGTAACTGCTGTACGCGGGAATAGCTGCGCCAGTGCGGCGTTATTTTCTCCGTTCGGGATGACGATATTGCCAGCCAGACGGCCTGAATAAGATAGCGCGCCGGGTCCAAAGGCCGTGGTCGGTCGGGGTTAATGTGTGGGTATAATTCGCCGTGACGCGCACGGATGCGCTGCCAGCGCGGGTGCTCGAGTGGAATGAACGTCCAGGCCAGAATCAGCCAGAAACAGCCGAGCGCGGCGCTGAATGCCGGAGCACCATGCCGGCGAAAGTGCCGGTAATGGTCGCTCAAACGCGAACTGACCGGCGGGATGAGAAGCCAGCTGGCGAGTCGACTCATACCGAACTCCCAGCAGGCTCCGCCTTGCTGGCGAAGTTCAGCAGACACCAGTTCGCCAGCGTCAGGATCTCTTCTGCTGCCAGCGAGTCGCTGCGGTATTCGCCCAGCGGCTGCTTGGAGGCGAGGCATTCCGCCATCCCCTCATCCCGATGAATCACAATGGGAAGCAGGCGGCGCTGGCTTTGCAGCCACACCTGATAGAGGTCGTCCTGGATTTGGCTACCGATACGTAAATCGTTAATCAGGAGGTGTGCGTTCTGAGGCAGCCCCTGCTGATGCAGGCGAATATGGCAGTTCGCATCGACGTTCACCACGGAAAGTACATGATCGCACTGGCCGATGAGCTGCCGGGTCAGCGTCCCGGCGCCGTGCGGCAGATCCAGCAGGATCCACTGGTAGTGCCCCTTTTCTTTCAGGCTCTGCAGCGCAAGCGTGAACTGCGAAAACAGACGCTGATAGGCGGCTTCATTCTCGCGTTCTGTGGTGGTCAGTTGGCCAAAAGGCAGTAAATCCAGCTGGGAGGTATAGCGTAGCCCCGCATCCCGCCAGTCTTTGTCATCAAGCAGCGCGCGGGCCCAGCCCTCTTCGCGAGTGAAATCGACGTTGAACGACATACGCAGCAAATTATCGGCGCAGGCGTCAATGACCAGCACCGATTCACCTAAAAGCTGTAATGACCACGCCAGCGCCGCGGTAACAGATGTGGTACCCACACCGCCACGGACGCCCTGTAATCCGAGTATGGCCATCAATGGCTCCCTTAATGTTGATGGGCGAATTCAGCTAATAACGGCCAGCGTTTAATAGCAGCAGCCAACTGTTCCCGCTGGGAAATATCGGTGTAATCTATTTCAGGTAGAGAAAAGGCCTGCGCCAGCGCCAGAAAATCGTTTTGGAATGTGTAACCCAGAGTCGAGTCGACTGGGGTTGCAGGTTCGTTATTGTCCATTCTTATTCCATCCCTTTGAGGAAAATCGCACGCTCGGAAGTTGCGGGGCATCCTGCCCTGACAAATTTCATTTACATGCTAAATCTGATGTTCTTTAATTTCAATGTTAGGTTTATTTCTACGCTTTCGCTAGTAAACTGAGATACAGGCAAATTAGACGAAAAGAGGGACATCGTGGACTCCATATTTTCTATTGGCATCCAGTCATTATGGGACGAATTGAGCCACATGCCAGTCGGTGGAGTCTGGTGGATTAATACGGATCGTAATGAAGACGCTATCAGCCTGGTAAACCAGACAATTGCCGCTCAGGATAAGGATTCCCGCGTGGCCGTCATTAGTATGGGCGAAGAGCCGAAGAAAATAATTTCGCTCGAAAGCGACAGCGGCCCCCAGAAAGTACGTTTGTTTTCCATGTCAGCGGAAGCGGATAGTCTATACTTTTTGTCCCGCGACGTTCAGTGCTCTATTGATCCGGATCACTATTTAGTGATTCTTAAATGTGCAAATAACATACTGCAAAATATTCCTGCTGAAAAACTGCTGTCGTGGCTGGAAAAAATCAATAAATGGGCAAAGTTTCAAAATTGCACGCTATTGGTCGTCAACCCCGGCAGTAATAATGACAAGCTGTTCTCACTTTTGATGGGCGAATATCGCTCCCTGTTCGGACTGGCAAGTCTTCGTGACCAGGCAGGCAGCTATCTCTACGATATTGCCTTCTGGTGCAATGAAAAGGGAGTGAGCGCCAGGCAACAGCTGACTCTTAAACATATTGAGGGGAAATGGCACCTGGCACAGCAGGAAGAAACCGTGGTGCAGCCGCGCAGCGATGAAAAGCGCATCCTGAGCCATATTGCGGTTTTAGAGGGCGCGCCCGCGCTTTCGGAAAACTGGTCACTATTTGAGTCTAACGAAGCGCTTTTTCATGAAGCCCGCACCACCCAGGCAGCCACCCTCGTTTTCTCGTTGATGCAGAATAATCAGATTGAAACGCTGGCGAGACAAATTCACACCCTGCGCCGCCAGCGCGGCAGCGCGTTAAAAATTGTGGTACGCGAAAATAATACCAGCCTGCGCGCTACCGATGAGCGTCTGCTTCTGGGCTGCGGGGCAAATATGGTGATCCCCTGGAATGCGCCACTGTCACGCTGCCTGACGCTTATTGAAAGCGTTCAGGGTCAGCAGTTCAGTCGCCATGTCCCGGAAGATATCTCCACGCTGCTCTCCATGACCCAGCCGATGAAGCTGCGTGGCTACCAGAAATGGGATACGTTCTGCGATGCCGTCGGCAACATGATGAGCAACACGTTACTTCCGGCGGACGGGAAAGGGGTTATGGTTGCCCTGCGGCCGGTCCCGGGCATTCGCGTTGAGCAGGCGCTCACCCTGTGTCGCCCGAACCGTACAGGGGACATCATGACCATTGGCGACAATCGCCTGGTGCTGTTTTTGTCGTTTTGCCGGGTCAACGATCTTGATACTGCGCTTAACCACATCTTCCCCCTGCCTACCGGGGATATTTTCTCGAACCGTATGATTTGGTTCGAAGATAATGCTATCAGCGCAGAGCTGGTGCAAATGCGCGCTCTCCAGCCTGAACAATGGGTTAAACCGCTCGCAATCACGAGCGATGTAAAACCGCTCCTCAATGCCAGACATGACGGACATGTCTGGCGTCGGATTCCGGAACCCCTTCGCTTATTAACTGAGAACGGGGAGAACGCACCATCATGAATATCAGCGATATCATCCAACTGGTCGTATTCTGCGCGCTGATCTTTTTCCCGCTTGGCTACTATGCACGCCATTCCATACGCCGTATCCGTGATACGGCCAGAGTGATGTTTGTAAAACCTCGCTATGTAAAACCAGCCGGAACACTGACACGGGCATCACACGTCAAGGCAGACCGTAAACATGACTAATTCTTCCTATACCGCTTCGTCACCCTCGCCGCTCTGGCAATACTGGCGCGGCCTTTCCGGCTGGAACTTCTACTTTCTGGTGAAGTTTGGCCTGCTTTGGGCAGGTTATCTGAATTTCCATCCCCTGCTTAACCTGGTGTTTATGGCCTTCCTGCTGATGCCTCTGCCGAACATCAGGCTGCATCGTTTACGCCATATGGTGGCCATCCCCATCGGCTTTGCGCTGTTCTGGCACGATACCTGGCTGCCTGGTCCGGAAAGCATAATGAGCCAGGGATCGCAGGTCGCGGGCTTCAGCGCAGACTATATGCTTGACCTGGCTGAGCGTTTCATTAACTGGCAGATGATTGGCGCCGTCTTTGTCCTGCTGGTTGCCTGGCTGTTCCTGTCTCAGTGGATCCGCGTCACGGTGTTTGTCGTCGCCATTATGATCTGGCTTAACGTGCTGACGCTGGCGGGGCCAAGCTTTTCGCTGTGGCCTGCCGGCCAGCCGACGACAACGGTGACCACGACGGGAGGAAGCGCAGCGGCTACCGTTACAACGGCAGGCGATACGCCGGTGGTGGGCGATATTCCAACGCAGACTGCACCGCCAACCTCCACCAATCTTAATGCCTGGCTCTCCAGCTTCTATACCGCTGAAGATAAGCGACAGACGAAATTCCCGGATGCGCTGCCAGCCGATGCACAGCCGTTTGAGCTGCTGGTGATTAACATCTGTTCCCTCTCCTAGGCCGACGTGGATGCCGCCGGTTTGATGTCTCACCCGCTGTGGTCCCACTTTGACATCCAGTTTAAAGATTTTAACTCTGCCACCTCATACAGCGGCCCGGCGGCAATCCGCCTGCTGCGAGCAAGCTGCGGTCAGGCATCGCATAAAAACCTGTATCAGCCCGCTGGCAACCAGTGTTATTTGTTCGATAATCTCGCGAAGCTGGGCTTTACGCAGCACCTGATGCTAGGGCATAACGGTCAGTTCGGTAACTTCCTGAAAGAGGTACGTGAACAGGGTGGCATGCAGGCGCCACTGATGGATCAAACCGGTCTTCCCGTTACGCTGCTGGGCTTCGATGGCTCGCCGGTTTATGACGATACCGCCGTGCTGCAGCGCTGGCTGCAGACCATCGAAAAAGACAGTAATCCGCGCAGTGCAACGTTCTATAACACCCTGCCGCTTCACGACGGTAACCACTTCCCGGGGGTGAGTAAAACGGCGGATTACAAAGTGCGGGCGCAGAAATTCTTCGACGAGCTGGACGCGTTCTTCACGGAGCTGGAAAAATCTGGCCGTAAAGTGATGGTGGTCGTGGTACCTGAGCACGGTGGCGCGCTGAAAGGCGACAGAATGCAGGTATCCGGTCTGCGCGATATCCCAAGCCCATCCATTACCAACGTGCCTGCAGGCATTAAATTCTTTGGTATGAAGGCACCGCACCAGGGCGCACCAATTGAGATTACCCAGCCAAGCAGCTATCTGGCAATTTCAGAACTGGTTGCCCGCGCCGTTGACGGGAAGCTGTTTGTGGAAGATAGCGTGAACTGGGATCAGCTCACCAGCAACCTGCCGCAAACGGCAGAAGTCTCCGAGAACGCCAACGCGGTGGTGATTCAGTATCAGAACAAACCGTACGTTCGCCTGAACGGCGGGGACTGGGTACCGTATCCGCAGTAACTGATTTCCCCCTCTTCCCACAGGGGAGAGGGGATAGTCAGTGCGTCATTATTGCGCTGAAATCCACACCTGCATTTTCAGACTTGCCGAATCGTCGTCTTTAGAGGTGATTTCGGGCTCTACGGAAGGCTGCCCCATCGTTAAATGCCAGGGTAGCGCAGACGGATTTTCGCATCGTTTACTCCATCCGGTTATTCGGCGCTTCGCAGGGAAATCTCACCGCCCACCCAGGGCTTGATCGCGCCATCCTGCTCCAGAAGCAGCGCGCCCTGTGCGTCAATACCGCGGGAAATGCCGTAAATCTCTTTATCACCAATCAGCAGCCTCACCGGACGGTTGATGAAGTTATCCAGCTTTTCCCAACGAGACAGGAACGGTGCCAGGCCTTCCTGTTCAAAAAGCGTGAGTGAACTGCGCAGCTCTTTAATCATGCGCACGGCAAGGGTGTTACGATCGATGACAATCCCCGCCTCCTGAAGATTGGTCCAGGCCTGATTCACCACGTCATCCTGGACAGTACGCATCACCATATTGAGGCCCGCGCCAATAACAATTTGCGCCGCATCACCGGTTTTACCCGTCAGTTCGACCAGAATACCGGCAAGTTTACGATCGTTAAGGTACAGATCGTTTGGCCACTTAACGCGGACCCGATCGGCACCCAGATCGTGCAGCACTTCCGCCATGACGATACCAATGACCAGACTCAGGCCAATGGCTGCGGCAGGCCCCTGCTCCAGACGCCAGTACATGGACAGATAGAGATTGGCGCCAAATGGCGAGAACCATTTGCGACCGCGACGGCCACGACCGGCCTGCTGGTATTCAGCAACACAGGCATCGCCGGACGAGAGTTCGCTCAACCGATCCATAAGGTACTGGTTCGTCGAATCAATCACCGGCAGCACCGCAACATTGCCGTGTCCAAGCTGGCTGCGGATGACGTCTTCATTCAGCAATTGAATTGGCTCCGGCAGGCTGTAGCCTTTTCCCGGCACCGTGAACACATCGACGCCCCAGTCGCGAAGCGTCTGGATATGCTTGTTAATGCCGGCACGGCTCATGCCCAGCTGCTCGCCCAGCTGTTCACCAGAGTGAAACTCCCCGTCAGCAAGGATGCTAATCAGGGTTAACGGAATGGTATTGTCCTTCACGCAATGATCTCCACGGCATTCACTTCACCTGTGCGGCCAATGAAGCGGACTTCTGGCTCCAGCCAGACGTTAAACTTTTCGCCCACACGTTGACGAACATAATGCGCCAGCTGTACAACATCATCGCTGGTCGCATCGCATTGATTAATCAGTACCAGAGCCTGCTGCTGGTGAACGGCAGCGCCACCTACGGACGTGCCTTTTAACTGGCATTGATCGATCAGCCAGCCAGCGGCCAGCTTCACGCTGCCATCTGCCTGAGGATAATGTGGCGCAGTGGGCCATCCTTCAAGAAAGGCTTTTGCATTTTCGCTGCTAATAACCGGATTTTTGAAGAAGCTTCCTGCATTTCCGTTTACTTTCGGATCGGGAAGTTTGGTCATTCGCATATGGCAAACTGAGTCAAATACGTCGCGGGGAGTGACGGTTGCCGGATCGAGACGCGTTAAATCGCCATAGGTCAGCACCGGCTGCCAGTTCTTTGGCAGACGCAGACCCACGGCGACAATCACGTAGCGATCCTGATATTCATGCTTGAAGATACTGTCACGATAGCCAAACCGACACTGTTCTGCCGTTAAGCGCTTAGCCGTTCCGGTCGCCAGTTCGATGCAGTCGACATATTCACAGACATGTTTCAGTTCGATGCCGTAGGCACCGATGTTTTGGATGGGTGACGATCCGGCGCAGCCTGGTATAAGCGCCAGGTTTTCCAGACCCGGCATCCCTTTTTCGAGGGTAAATTGCACTAGCTGATGCCAGTTTTCTCCGGCCCCCACGTGCAGATGCCAGCTATCGGCATGCTCTTCCACACCAATGCCCATGATGCGGTTAACGATCACCGTTCCCGCGAAATCGTCGAGAAACAGGACATTGCTTCCTTCGCCCAGAATCAGTACGGGTTCGTTATTTTCTGTTGCGCTTTGCCATGCATCCAGCAGCTGCTGTGCAGTATCGGCACGTACAATTTGATTAGCATTACGTTGAATGCCAAAGGTATTCCAGGGCTTAAGGGAGTGGTTCATAGACGCTATCCTGATGCAAAAACGCAGGTAGTTTACCGTATAAGCAGGGTGTTGGGGGATCTGTTTGTGCAGCGCAGAAACGCAAAAAGGCCATCCTTTCGGATGGCCTTTTCACTTATTTGATGCCTGGCAGTTCCCTACTCTCACATGGGGAGACCCCACACTACCATCGGCGCTACGGCGTTTCACTTCTGAGTTCGGCATGGGGTCAGGTGGGACCACCGCGCTAAAGCCGCCAGG
>NZ_JBLKDI010000060.1:0-354 GCF_047530715.1 Enterobacter sp. 04-C-12-SI-ECC | reverse complement strand
CAACAACGTGAAGAAGTGGCAGATCCCGCGATTCATCAACACGGATAAAGCGCCCGCCTATGGTCGCGCGCTTGCTCTGCTCAAACGCGAAGGCCGGTGCCCGTCTGACGTTGAACACCGACAGATTAAGTACCGGAACAACGTGATTGAATGCGATCATGGCAAACTGAAACGGATAATCGGCGCCACGCTGGGATTTAAATCCATGAAGACGGCTTACGCCACCATCAAAGGTATTGAGGTGATGCGTGCACTACGCAAAGGCCAGGCCTCAGCATTTTATTATGGTGATCCCCTGGGCGAAATGCGCCTGGTAAGCAGAGTTTTTGAAATGTAAGGCCTTTGAATAAGACA